>CAVFEO010000012.1:0-18705 GCA_963621425.1 bacterium
TCATTTTTTGTCAAATTTTGTAAAATTATATAAACTCTTGTATAAAAATATAAATAGAAAAATTTTAATATAAAATAAAAAAAGCACCGGCTTTTGCCAGTGCGTTAATAACTACGCTTTTTTAGTTGTAGTTTTTTTAGCAGTGCTAGTTTTTTTAGCTTCTGTAGTTTTAGTAGTACTTGCTTTTTTAGTAGCAGTTGCCTTGGCAGTAGTTGCTTTAGCAGTGCTTGCCTTTTTAGCAGGTTCTTTTACTTCTGCCTTAGTAGCAGTTTTAGTAGCGGTTGCCTTAGTAGCAGTTTTAGCAGTTGTAGTTGTCTTAACTTCTGCTTTAACTTCTTCTTTTGCTTCTACCTTTTTAGCAGTTGCTTTTTTAACAGCTTTTTTTACTTCAACTGCTTCAATGCTAACAATTTTTTTGCCAGCCTTTGTTCCGAACTTAACTACACCATCAATTAGTGCGAATAGGGTAAAATCTTTACCCAAACCTACATTTGCTCCAGGATAAACTTTAGTTCCTTTTTGTCTAATAATAATGTTACCAGCCTTAGCCATTTGACCATCGTAAATTTTAACGCCTAGTCTTTTACTGTTACTATCACGACCGTTTTTAGAACTTGTTTGACCTTTTTTATGAGCAAAAAGTTGAATTCTAATAAACATAATCCTCAATAACCTCCAATTCTATAAAATCTGAATACCCATCTTTTAAATCGTTTAAACCAAGCAATGCGGTTTGCATAATTATATTGCAAACTTCTTGTTCGTGCTCAGATATATCTTCGGGTAATTCTAAATATAAATGCCCACTATCTTCATCAATAGAGTATATAGCATTTACTTGTGCAACATTAAAAACTCCTAGTACCGCTGTTTGCGTTACGCAACTTAAGCCAGCGCACACAATATCTTCGCCGTCAACGCCGTAAGATGTATGCCCACTAACTTCAAGTGAAACGAAGTTGTTGCCTCTTTTTTTAAATGTGATGTGCGTCATCTTGCACTAACCAATACTTACTACTTTTAGTTCTGTAAATGGTTGACGGTGACCAAGTTTTCTTCTAGTTCTCTTTTTAGGTTTATACCTAAATACAACTATTTTGTCGCCTCTGCCACTTCTTGTAACTTCTGCTACAACTTTAACGCCAGTTTTAGGTGTGCCAACTTTAATCTTGCCATCATCGCCTTCAACCATAAGAGCATCAAATTCTACTTTAGCGCCAACTTCAGCCTCTAACTTTTCAACTCTAATAACTAAATCTTTAGTTACCTTGTATTGCTTGCCACCAGTTTCAATAATTGCAAACATATCCATATCTCCTTTTTACCAATACTCGCTATAAAGGTGCAAAATGCTTAAAGTAAAAAAACCTTTTCTATGCGGTTAAGCCTTATTATACACGATAGGCAATGCTTTGTCAAGGGTATGAGGTGTTTTTATTTATAATAAAAAATATTATAAAAACGCATAACCTGATTATTGACTAAACAGCGCAATATATGGTATAATATAAATCAAGGATAGAAGACAAAATGGCAACTTATACAGAAAAAACTAATTTAATGAAGCAAAAACTTGCGGTGTTTAGTGATGATAACAACCCAATTAATGTTTATCTAGATGCACCAGAAATGTTTGGCGATGGCGTGCTTTTAAACCACAACAAAACAGCATATTTAAAAGTTGTAGAAGGGCTTAAACATAAAGGTGTTGCAGTTGTAGAAATTGCAACAAGTTTAGGTAAAAGTTATTTAGCACTAAAACTTATTAACGATATGCCTGCAATTAACCCCAACAACCAAAGGGTGGTTGTTGTAGAACCTAAAAAGGGTATAGGGCAACAGTTTGCGCAAAGTTACAAGGGCGTTTTTGGCCACGATATAAGAAAAAATAAAGATGTGCAAATTGTAAATTATCAAGGGCTTGCAAGTGTAGATAAATCTGGCATTCCTTTTTGTGAAAAAAAGGACCAATATGGTTTAATTATTTTAGATGAAGTGCATCACATAGGTGGTGAAGTATGGGAAAAGAACATACAAAAACTAATTAAAAACAACCCAAATGCTAAGGTGTTTGCTATGACTGCAACGCTTAAACGTATGGATAAAAAAGATGTGCTTAAAACTTTGGGCGGAAAAGATGCTCTTGTTTATCAAAAAGATTTAGCACAGGCAATTAACGAAGGCATTTTGCCACCAATAGAATATCACTTAATTAAAGTTAAAAGTTCAGATGAAGTAATTCAGCGTGAACTTGAAAAAATTAGTATGTTAAGGCGTGCTGGCTACAAAATTTCTGGCGACCTTGATAAAAAAGAAAAAGCACTTAATGCAGAAAGAAAAAAGGCTGTTTATACCCTAAAAGCAGTTGATGTTATTAAAGCTGTTATAATAAACAGACAAGAAAATGCTCACGGTAAATATGTTGTGTTCTGCCCACCGGGTTTGCAAGATAGTGAAGATGAAAATTCTAGACTTGTTATGGAAGAACTTATTAGAAAGGCTAGGGAAGAGTGGTTCCCGGGCAAAAAACTTCACATATACGCAGTGCACTCTAGGTACAACGGCTTAACCAATGCAGATGCAATTAAAATGGGCTATATGCTAGGCGATGTAAACAAAGAAGATTTTAACCTAGCGCAACTATCTGCTTTTGATAACGATGATGATAAAGATGCAATTAAACTAATCTTTTCTGTAAATATGTTTTTAGAAGGTATTCACCCAAAAGGTGTAACAGGGGCGCTTAGTTGCAGAACAACACAATCTGGTCAAATATTTGTGCAACAACTTGGCAGAGTGTGCAACCCAAAATCTAAAAAGATGCCAATATTTATAGATATGGTTGAAGAGTTTAATGCAGTAGAAGATGCTGTTGCGTTTTTAAACTCGTCTAAAGGCGAAAAACACAAACCTCGTACACCAGGCGGTGGCGGCGGCGGAGGTGATGGCGGTAATGGAGGCGGAGATAATGAACCTAAAATTCCGTTTGAAATGGATGAAGATACAAAGAGCGCCATCGAACTAGCAAGCCTTGTAAAACAAGTTTCTTCTGAACTTGATAGAATTATTGGCGAAAATTTAAGAGATGAAGTTAAAATTAGCATTGTGGAAGACTTTATTGAAAGAGAATGTAGGCTTCCTACAGCAATAGATAACCTTGCTTATAAAGACGATATAGTTTCTCCTTGGTATGCGTTTAATGTAATTAAAAAGTCGCATCCAGAAGAAGCAAAAATGCTATACAGAAAAGCTCTTACAAAGTTTGAAGAAATACAAAAAAATAACGATGATTATTATTCTAACGGCGGTCAAAGAGCGTTACTTAGTTTTAGCAGGGTAGATGACGAATATATCAATAACTGGGTAAACTATTTGCGTGTGCGCAGTGCTTGCAAGGCATTAAAGAAGTTTCTTGTTGCAAACGGCAGGTTGCCAAGTGCAACGGCAACGGAAGAAGATGAAATGCTTGCATATAATATGCTTGTAAGTGCAGATAGGGCGTTTGATGCCATAACAGAAATGCCAAACAAAATGCTTGATGATAGAGATTTTAAACAAGAAGCAAATTATTTCCGTAACGAATGGTTATATAAAACAGCGTTTGGCGCACTTAAAAAGAATTATGACCGTAAAAAAATTAATGAAGAACAAGCACTTGATTGCTTATCAACATACAGAAATGTTACTAAAACAGATGATATTAAAATGTTTAGGTTAAAACTTTGCCATAGTTTGCTTATGGATTATATCCATAAAACAGGCAAGTGGCCAAACGGAGGCGAAATTAGCAGGTACCAAACATTTATTGTAACAATTCCTACGCTAGAAGATGAAAAATCTCAACTTGAAGCCGAAAAATGCGTACAGAATTAATTGATGCCTATATTTCTAGTACACTAAAAGATGTTGAGGAGTGTATTAAAAAGATTGTAAAAACTGGCAAAGTTAATAGCGAAGAATTTGAAGATAGGCAAAGCGCACTAATTGGAATAATAAAATCAAATAGTTCAGCAGTTGCTAACCTTTTAGATAATATTAAGCAATTAGATGAGCAAGTTACTTTAAGTGCTCAAGGAATAATTGAAAAGAGTAAAGCAATAATTGCCGATTGTGATAATCAAATAATGCGTATAAACGAATCTAAGTTCAACCGTATGGGTAAATATAATAGTTTTAGTGATGACGGTAGGCACGCTAAAAGGCTTGTTGAATTAGATGGAATTATTGAACAAGAAAACAATAAAATTAAAAAAGCGCAAAAGATGTTAGAAGCAAAAGATAAAATTATAAAACAATTTGAAGATTATGTTGATGTTTATAAAGCAAACATTCAAAAAATAAAAAACACACAACAACTTTTGCATAGGGCAGTGGTTGAGGTATATATTAAAAACTATGGTGTTTTTCCAAGAAACGCTTTAACTATTAAAAGCGCACAAGAAAATGGTGAGGTCGTTTTACCATTAGAGATAAGCGCTAGCAATAGTTTAAAAAATCTTTCTAGTTCTAATCAAGATATCAAGCAGTTGCAAATGTATTACTACGACAATGTCCGCATTGCTGTTGAACGCATTTTTGCTGATAAGAATAATAATACAGACTTATCTAGGTTTGATAACTTTAGGAACTCTCACTATATGAAAGATGAAAACGATAAAGATAACACTAATTCTGATTGCTTTTATTACACAAAGGGTTTAATTTATTACATCAAGGTAAGGCGTTATGTGCTTGCAACTGGCACAATGCCAAAAGCAAGTGGAAAGAGCGAAATTGAAAAGCAAGCATATAGTGATTATATAAGCATAAAGAACAATTTAAAGTGTATTTCAGAAAATAGCCCTTATCAAAAAGTTTTACAAAACTATAAAGAAGATTTAACTGCTTTAGCAGAAGGTAAAAAATCTAGCACGCCAAATGATGGCGGAGTTTTGCCAGAGTAGGCAAGTACTACAAGGCACAATAAAAAAGGCTTAGCGCGTTTGCTAAGTCTTTTTTTGTGTTTATAAATCTCTTCCGCCACCATTATTAGTGCGATTATCTGGCCCAAAAAGAGAGGTTAGTTTTTGTTTATCTAAAAGTGCTTGCCTAGAATCTATTGCTTCTTGCTCGGTTATTTGATTAACTTTTGTAAAGTATTCATTTATATTGCTATAGTCATCAATATCTTTTCTAACATAGGTGTCGTAATATTCTTTATAAATTTCGCAACCATTTTTTTCATAAAAAGGTTTTGCGTGGTCGTTTGTAGGGAAGTATTTGCCTTCTATAAAATTTACATGAGCAAGAAGGGCGTCATTTACAAGCAAATCAAACAAAAACTGCCCAAGCCCGCGAGTTTGGTAGTATGGCTTTATGTTTATATTAATAAGCCACAAATCATTTCTGGCGTTAGTTTGGTTAATGCAATAATAAAGCGAACCAATTTCTTCGTTTTGAAGATTGTAAAGTTCGTAAACAACCTGAGTTAAAAAAGTATCTCTTTTAATTATATAATCTTCGCCTCTAACAGTAATTTTCATTTGTTTTTACCTTTTTGTTTATATTTTGTTATGCTTTGTAGTCTTCGTCAAATTCTAAAGTTTTATTTGAACTTTTTTGTTGTGTTTTAATATATTTAGCAAGTTTACTTTCTGGAACTTTTGCATCTTCTGTGCTAACTTGCTTTACAAGAAAATCTTTTAGCGGAACTTTTGCCATAAATTTAACCACGCCCCCTTATTTTATTTATAAAATACACTTATTTACATTAATAGTAACACACAAAATATTAAAAATCAATAGGCAATTTTAATTTTTTTATAGCAAAAAAGAGCTTAAAATTAACCCTTTAAATTTTTCTATATTTTTAGCGGTTGTTTTATTTTTTTGTAATGTAAAAATATTAAAAATTTTTTATTTTTAGATGGGGATTTTATTGCTCTTTGCAACAGTATGGGCAAAAAACGCTGTCCATTGGTATTAACTTGTTGCAATATAAACAATACTTTCCGCTTTGTGTTATTTTTTTATCGGTTGGTTTGCCATATTCATCAACACCGCCAGCAAGTGTGGTAACAGTGTATTCTGCATCATCTTTTTGGTTTATAATTCCAATCCCGCGCAAAGAATATTTTTGTGCTAAACTATTGTGAGAGTAGTGTTCTGGCACATCATAGGTTACATTTATAGGCACGCCATCACGGGATATGGTAAACGGTTTTTTCTTATCAAACTTGTCCACTTCTTTTTGCATATAAGATGGTAAGTGTTTGTTAAATATAATGTCACGCTCTAGGTCATCTTTTAAAATAACATCTTCTAGTGTAATGCTTAAATCTTTTACGCCAAAAGTGTCAAACTTACTAGATAGTTCTTTTGTCATTTCATCGTGTACCATATGAGTGTAATGTATTGCGTCACCCAGCGTAAAGTGGCGTTTTGCAATGTATTTTTTTATATGATACGCAAACAATTTGCTTGTAACTTTTTGCATATTTGCGTTTGTTAAATTGTGTGATATGGTAAATAGAGCATTTAAAAAGTCGCTAGCGCTAGATATGTTAAAGTTTACATTAAAAATAAAAGTTGCCTTTTGCTTGCCATAAAAGTTATCTTTAATTAAAGCGTTTTTAATTTTAACTTGGCAATACTTTCCTAAATTTGATGCAAAGAAAACATTAAATGTGTATTTGGTTGCAACTTTTCCCTTAGAGTTTGGTTTGTTAAAGCCCGCTTTTTTAAAAAGCGTTGGTAAAGAATTTGCATTTATTTGGTAAGTGTTTGGCATAGTAAATGTATCACACGCCATATGTTTTGCGCTAAACACACATATTTGGTTTTGCCTAAGCGTAAGTTCTGTGTTTATTTTTACACGCCTTGTTTTGCGTGCAGGGTAGGCGTAAAAAATAACATTTTGCAGTTTGTCATCATCAACTTTAATGTGTTTTTTAAATATAGAAAACAAACCCATAATAACGCCCTCCTTTGCCTATATAATCAAAGTGTAGCACAAAAAAAATAAAAATAAAAATAATAGTGGGGTAAAAGTGCGAAAAAAATATTTTAAAGTAGTTTGTGTAATATCTTCAAGCATTAAAAAATATAATATATTACAAAAGATTAAAGGAGATTTTTATGAAGTTTAGCACGCTTATAGGTAAAAAGGTTATAAGTTTATACGATAGATGCATTGCTGGAGTTACAATTGGCGCAACTTTTAAAGATAATTTGCGTAAAATTTCGCACTTGGTTGTAGAAGATAATTTAGAAGATGGTTTGTTTGATGAATTATATGTAGATGTAAAAAATTTATTCAGTTATAGCGGTGATGCCCTTGTTATAAAAAACAATTATGCACTTAAAAGCTTGGGCGAAGCAAGTACCCTTAGCCCTATTGGACTAGAGGTGTATAGCATAAAAGGTGCAAGCCTTGGCAAAATAGTAGATTTAGAATTAGATGATAAATTTGTTGTGCAAAAATACATCACACAAACAAACCAAATAGATTCTTCATCTGTTGCGGGCATAAATTCTGGAATTATGCTTGTGCAAGAGAGTGATGAGCAAAATAAAAAGGTTGATATAACAAAATTTAAGCACAAAACAAAAACAATAAAAGCACAAACGCAAAACCAAGTTAAGGCAGTTATTCTGCCAGTTTATAGGGAAGAAGATATAAAGCAAAACGAACAAGCTCAAGGCGGTATAGAGGTAAAAACAATTAGTAACGCAATAAGCGGTGGTATACTTGTTGGCAGAATTGCAACACAAAACATAACAGCACAAAATGGCGAAGTTGTGTGCAGGGCGGGGTGTAAAATAACAGACGAAGTTATAAACAGAGCAAACGCATATAGCAAACTTAGGGAACTCGCTTTTTACGCTAAATAACCAAATTTTTGGATACAATTTTACAAAAAAAAGTCTCTTTTTGAGGCTTAATTTTTTTAAAAAGTTTATCTCCTTGCATAAAAATTATAAAATGTGTTAAATTTTTATTAAAGTAAAGAACACTTTGCTTACTTATTTATAGCGTTAATTTTTAAGAGGAAAAAAGACTAAACAAAAAGGAAACTAAAGTAGCTTATGGTTAGAAAGGCACGACTTATAGTTAATTTGCTTATGCTAATTGCTGTAGTGTCACTTACAACTTTTATGTATGTTTTTGCTGCTCGTGGTGTAGGAACGCTATCCGAATATACCATATCTTTTATTTCGCCTTATTGCTTTTTTATAGATAGTGAAGACCTTAATGTTCAAATGAAAAAGCAAGCCAAAAACAACATAACCTCTTACACGCAAGTAGATAATACAATTCAACATATTGTGTTTGATTCTTGGGACGATGCTACATATGGCACAATGTTTAATTGGGATACCAGTTCTAATGCCAATGTAGATGCTACAAATAACGCAAATATTCGCCTTATGTATGATAATTCTAGCCGTACAGTGTATGTGCCAAGTAAAAGTTTAATTGCAGTGCACACTTGCAATTCTATGTTCCAAAACTTTACAGCACTTATTGATGTAGATTTTAGAAACTTTAACAGCATAGAAGCCACTACGCACGCAAATATGTTTGCATCATGTTCAAATCTTACAAACATATTAAACCAGCAAAACTTATCTGCAAATACAAGCAGTATGTTTGAAAACTGCTCTAGTTTAACATCAATAGATGCATCGCATTATAAAACGCTAAATGTAACAAATATGAGTTCAATATTTAAAAATTGCATTAAATAGAGGAATAATTACAGAGGAGCAAATGGAATATCTAATTGCAAGATACACATAAAAATAAAAGGCACAACTAAATTGTTGTGCTTTTTTTATTATCTATTTTTTGTTTTGCTTTTTAACAAGTTCATTATATTCTGCTATTGAGCATTTTTTATCTATCCACACAAGGTGAGAATATTCTTGGTCTACAGTTGAGTAATATACGCCTTTTTCAGCATAATCGCACAAGCATATACCACCATCGCAAACTTTTAACTTTGGCATAGCAATTAAATTGTTTTTATCTATAAATATTGCACCATTAACAACTTCTAAATTAGGTAATTCTTTAATCAAAGTACCCTCAAAACTAGCATAGCCAAAAATAGTTTTTAGTTTTGGCAAATCTTTGATAGGTGTTCCTGCAAAGTTTGCATAGCCACCAACAGATGTTAATTCAGATAAGTTTTCTATTTTAGAATAACTAAAATCAACCGCACCGCCAATATAGGTAAGTTTTGGTAACCTCTTAATATTGGAATTATAAAAACTGGTTAAACCAATACCACCAATTTTTTCAAGTTCTGGTAGTATTCTTAAAGTTGCATCAGATTCGCTAAAATCTGCAAGTTTTTCAAATTCTTTAACTTTTGCTAAATCGTACTTTGCTTTTTCTTTGTTGTAAACAAAATCTTCTTTAACAACAATTAAGTTGGTATTGTTTTGCAATTTTTCCATTTAATATTCACCTTTTTTTATTTACTCTTTTTGTTATTTTCTTTTAACAAATCGCGGATTTCAGCTAGCAAACCTTCTGTGCTCTTCTTATATGCTTCGTCAGCTTCAAGTTTAGCCTTAGCATCTGCATCAATTTTTGCTTGTTCAGCAATTTGTTCTTGCTCTTTTTCGTATTCTAATTTAGCTTGTTTGTAGCTAATGCCTTTTTCTTTGGCTTGTGCTTTAATTTTAGCCTTAACATCTCTTGCTTCTTTGCTATTTGCTTCTTTTGCATTTTGAACAGCTTTAGATGCGTTCATCATTGCCTTGATTATAATAAATAGAACAAGTGCAATTAAGAAGAAGTTAATTATAGCAGTTATAAATTCGCCCCAATCAATAAATATAGATGTTGCCCAATCTATATTACCTTCGCTATCATACGCTGCTTTTAACATAGTACGAGCACTTTCCAATCCGTTTTCGCCACCGATAGAAAGCAACAAGTTAATTAGTGGCATTATAATTTTGTTTGTTAGCGCTGTAACAATTGCACTAAAAGCACCGCCAATAATTACGCCGACAGCAAGGTCTAAAATGTTGCCACGGCTAATAAATGCTTTAAATTCTTTCCAAAATTTCATTTTATTTTTTTCTCCTTTTTTTGTGTGTTTATTATATTATAAATAGCTCTTTTAATTTAGCACGCAAATAAATTTTTGTAAAGCATTTTTTTTATAAGTAAAAAAACAATGTATTATCCGTTTTGTTTTTAATTTTAAAAATTAAATAAAAATTAAAATAAATAATCGTATAAAGGTAGTTTTAATTGTTTTAAGCGGGTATTTTGCAAAAATGTGGCTATTTTATAACTTTATAAAAATGTAGAGAATTTTGTCCCACTTGAGATATGTTTTTATGTGGTTGGTGTTATACTTTTAGCGTAATTAAAGTTTTAAGGGGGCTAAAATGAAAAGATGTGGAATAGAATATTTTCCCGTGCCAGTAACTTTTCCGCTTAGTTTTAAAGTGCTAGAAGTAAAGTATGGGTGCGAAATTTATTTTGTGTATGTAAAACTGTTGCAAAGCATTTTTGGTGATGAAGGTTTTTATGTTAAATGTGATGAAGATTTTTACACAATTATCTCTAGCGAAGTTAAACTTTCTTGTGATAGGTTTAAAGAAATTGTTCTTGCCTTTGTAGAGCGGGGAATATTTGATGAAGATATGTTTAATAAATATAGCATACTTACAAGTGAAGAAATTCAAAAAGAATATCTTAATGCAGTTAAAAGAAGAAGTAGCGTTGTAATGGAAGAAAAATTTTGTTTGACATATGCAATTGAGTTTTTTAAAGATAAGCAAAAAAATGCCAATATTGAGCAAAAAGAGCAAAATCAAATTACGCAAAATAAGGGAGAAACCGAAAAAATGTATACAATTTCTGACAAAGTAAAGGAAAGTAAAGTAAAGCAAAGGATAGAAAAGCAAAGTAATGTAGATGAAAGTAAAATGGGTGAAAGCAAAAATGCGCAAGGCAACGCTTCATCATCAACAGATAGTGATGTTACAGAATATACTATTGAACCTATAGATATCGAACGCTTTGCCTCGCTTACAGGCAAGGCAACAAGCGATATCAACATCAAAGATATTCCAAAAAATGTCAACATCTATGCATTAATAGATAAAATTTTTGCAAGTAAATTTTTAAAAAACAATGCCTTTTTTACGCTGGGGCAGTGCATAAAAAGGTATGATAAAATTATGTCTGGTGCGTATGATGATTTTGTTACTGGTAAAAAAGAAGAAGAATCTCGCCCTCAAGTTAGAGAGCGAAATTACACAAAAGAAGAGTTGCAATCCTTTTTTACAAATATAGATGATATTTCTTTTGATTAATAAGTTTTGCATTTTGTTTGACAACGCTTTATAAAATAGGGTATATTTTTAGTATAAAAAATATAAGGAGATATTTATATGGGTAACAAATATGTTAGCAAATATAATTGCAATTTTGATGTTCCAAACAATTATGAGGCAAAAACACCAGACAAGACAGTGTTTGAAAATGCGCTTGTATCTTTTCTTGATGGCGCAAAGGGTGGTTTTTCTTTGCTTTTTGAAGGGCAAACCGTGCCAAACACAATGGACTTTTATTGGGATTTTGTAGAAGATAAATATAACAATGGCAAGTTTGAAATTAAACAAAGCAAAAAACTTGAAGTTAATAGGGCAGATGGCAAGGCTTTGGTTATGGAAGCGGTTATTGGTGTTAAAGATGCAAAAATAAACCAAGATTATGTTGCATACTTTTTTAGACTAGATGAACGCTTTAACTATGTTGGTGCGTTTGCGTTTGCAAAGCAAGAAGAAGACTTAAATGCTTACAGAAAAATTATAAGTAATGTTTTTGCATCTATGGAAAGTCCGCTTAAAAAGAGTTAGATAAAAATGTTAAGTTAGACCCAAATATTTTAATTTAGAGCATAGCAAAAATAAAACAAAAAAGGGAAAAGCATAATATGGATAGTTTTGGCGGAAGAATAAGAGATAAATTAAGAGAGTCAGCATTATCTGCACGGGCTTTTATTAGAGAAAAATTAGCAAAAGAAGATAAAATCGTAGAAGAAAACAAAAATGTTCGTGCCTTTTTAGAGGCTGGGCGCAGGGTTAATAAAATTAAAATGCCAGAAGAATATAGACCTGTTTTTGTTGAAATGATGCAAGATTTTGCTAGATATTTTAAAGAGCATCCAGAAATTACAATGGATGTAGAGGAAGTGTTTACAAAAAGTTTATTCGACACATTTAATATAATCATAGGCGAAGACTATTTGGAATCTCTTGGAGCAAATGGTTGTTATACTAAAAGTGAAAACAAAATTGTTGTTTTGAATTATGATGAACAGAATAAAGACTTTTTAAAGCACTCATTAACGCATGAATTTGTTCACTATTTAATTAATAACGCATACGGGTATAAAAATGGGTATAAACTTTGGGTTAATGAAGCGTGGACAGAACTTACAGCGTGCGCTATAAATGGCTACCCATATCAGCAAGTATATTCAACAGGGTATGACGGGATTATACGCCAAGCAGAAATTATGAAGTATTACTTAGAGCAAGAAGCAGATGGCGCACAGTTTGATAGTATAGCGTTTTTAAACGATAAAATTTACGATTTCACAAGAAATTTAGGGCTTGATAATGAAGCGTTTGATGATATTGTGTTGTGCGCTGGTGGTATGATAAATAAAGCAAAAACCATATATGATAGACCTGTTACAGAATTTAATAAGGCACTTATAAAAGTTAAAATGGATAGGTTTTTACAGCCTATAGAAGATTTAAGTGCAAGCCAGATAGTAGACTTGGCTAAATTAGGTTATGGCGCAGTTTATAGTTTTAGCATATATAGGGCATTATACGGAGAAATTTATGGGGAAGAGCCTAATGCTGCTTATAGGCATCAGGCAATGGATGATTGCTTGTTAGATATTAGAGGTGTATATGAAGACCTTGTAGATGCAAAGCGGTATGAAGGTAGTGACGAAGAAATTGCAGAATTAAATGCAAAGTTTGAAGAAAAACTTGCAAAGTTTAGAAGCATTGTTAAAAAAGAAAAAGAGGATATTCCAAAATTTGTAGATTATATAAAGGGTCATCCTACAGTTTCTTCAAAAGATAAAAACTTATTCTTTAAGCAAATGGGACTTGCATATAATTTAATTTTAAAGCAAGATGTGCAAATTTTTAAAGATAACGGGCATTACCATGAGTTGCAAAAAAGAGTTGAGCAAATAAAACAAAACAAGGCGTTTACAATAAACTCAAAAGAACAAACTAAATATTATTTTGAGTATCCAAATGCGTTAATGGGGAAACTTGCTGAACTTGAAGAAGGCGAAAGTTTTGTGTTTTCTAGGATGGGCAACAGCGCAAAAGAGGCTTATGCTCTAGCCGAGTTTAAAAGGGTAGATGGTGAATTGCAAGTTACGATTCTATCAGATTTTGAAAGGGATGAAAAATCTATAAATAGAAGCAACCTAAATTTAATTGCAGAAATTCAAGATGGCGTTTATGCTTTGCAAGGCAAAACGGCCGATGGTTTGTGGCTTGGCGGTGATTTGCCAAATGCGGTCGAGGTTGAACCGGAAAAGGTTTCGCTAGGTCTAGAGCCAGAGGAAGCGTCAGAACAAGATAGTTCTGCATTAGTGGATGTGGCTGAAGATGTTATAGAAGAACCTGAAATGGTAGATGCAAGTTTAGAAGAAGAAGCTGAACAAGGTATTGAAAAGGAATAATGTAAACAAACAAAAGAACAAAAATAAAAGGGGATAAATATGGCAGTTTATTCATCAGTTAAAAAGGGAATTATAAAATCTAAATATTTAGTTTCTAAATTATGGAATTTAAACACTTCTTTTATAAGAGAGCAAACAAAAGGCACTATTAAAAAACTGGTAGGTATTGCAACAAAAAGTGCATATGCAACAGTTGGGTGGGGCACGCAACAGGCGGAAACACTGGTGCAAAGCGTGTTGCCAAAACGCGACCCGTTTATAAGGGCAAAAATGCGCATAAGTGAAATTGCTATGCCCAAAGAATATAGAACAATGTTTTTAGAAATGATGGATGATTTTTCTAGATACTTTAAACGCCACCCAGAAATTAATGTGGATATAGAAAAAGCGTTTGAAAAGTATCTTTTTGGCGAAGACGGGCTTAGAATTATTATTGATGAGCAAAAGCTTGATGCTGAAGGTGATGCGGGGCAGTTTAACGGTGTTAAAAACATACTATATTTAAAACATATAGATTACGAAAATTATAGGTGGCAAAAAGAAGTAATTACGCACGAGTTTACTCATTTTTTGTATTATTCTTTAAACGG
The DNA here is from genome assembly GCA_963621425.1 of bacterium. Taxonomy (GTDB): domain Bacteria; phylum Bacillota; class Clostridia; order Christensenellales; family UBA1242; genus CASFBJ01. Next base: position 14,324 of record CAVFEO010000012.1, read on the forward strand.
TGCGGGTACGAACATTCCAAAGTGGCTAGAAGAGGCTATGACGGAAAAAATTGCAATGGATGTATCTCGCTATCACGATTTTTGTTCTGGTTATTATGAAGTTATGCGTGTTGTGGATTTTATTAACGCACACTGCAAAGATGAAAATGGCAAAGTGCTAACGCCACAGGCTTACTTGAATGGCAGTATATATGATGTTTTAATCAGGCAAGTTGGCGTTAATGATGAATGCTCTAGTTTAATACATAGAATTCAAAACACAGCTTATTTTGCTAATTTTTCATATATTCAAACTGCACAAGAAGATATAAGCTTTGCATCCAGTATGTTTAAATCTGTAATACTATCTCGTACAGGCGAAAGCGATTTAACAGCAGAGCAAATTGCAAGTTTGGGTATTATTGCAACTATGTCGCCTACGGGCTTACAAAGTTTTTCTGCCGTGCTAAACTTGGCGCAACTAAATATGTATGCAAGTGATATTGATGCAAAAATTATTAATTTAAGTTCTAGTTTTTTTATGGACGAGTATTTAGAAGATAAAATTAGAGGTGTAATTGCAGATTATGAATATAGCAAAAAGTTAAAATCTGGCAGAGAAAAAGCAGTTTTAGATGAGCAAATTCAAAGTGCGGTTGATGAGATTAATGGCTATATGCGTGCCCATAGAGAAGTGTATAAGCAAGTTGCAAAAGGGTACAAGCAAATGCAAGATGCTGGCATCACTTCTAGCGTGGATAACATTAAGTTTGATGAGGCTTTGCAAGAACTTACGCAGTATATGGCACATCCTATTGGCAAAGAAATTTCGTACTACATAATATTAAAAAATGGTGTGTGTGATGCTTTTCGCCAATTACCTAAAATTGAATATCCTAATCAAATAGCAGAAATTGCAAAAGGTTTAGAGCCGGGAGAAAGTTTGGTTTTTACCGAAGGAGAATATTCTCTTTTTCAAGATAATTATAAAGTAATTGCTACAATAACTAAAGATGATGATGGCTTTGTATTAAATTATGATGCATATTCTTATTATGGCGAGCGTTTGCAAAGTGCACTATATGATAATGTGTTGCAAGATATTTATGATAAACCACAAGAAGAGGAGCAAGCATTTGATATTGTTAGCCTTGTGAACCAGTTATCTGAAGAGCCAGAAGTTGCCCCACAACCAGAGAGATATGAGGAGCAAATAGAGCCAATAGTAGAAGCCTCAGAGGAATTGCTAGATTTGGAAAAAGAATCCGATTTTGTGCGAGATAGAGAAAGAGATAAAGATAAGGATATAAGAGAATAAAAAAAGTGGTGGGAACCACTTTTTTTTATTGTTCATTTTCTACTTTTTTTACGCCCCTATATATAATGCTCTGTGTTGGAGCATATGTTGCTCGCCTTAAAAGTGTGCGTTCGCTTGTGCCGTCTTTATTGTGCTTAACTAGGTATGCGTTTACCTTGTAGCCATATTGAGCGTAAAGTTTTGTGTAATATTCGCCCTCTTGCAAATTATATTCGTCAGCATCGTCATCAATAACTTTGGGCTCTGGTGGCTCAATTTTTTGCACATCACTTACTTTTTCATAAGTTACGCCAGCCATATCTTGCCCGTAGATTTTAGCATACACATTAGCGCCTTGCACACCGCACGCAAAATAAATTGGGTAGGGGGTTGAATTTCTAAATTTAAGGTCTAGGTTGCTATCGTTAACAGTTGCATCAAAACCGCGTTCCACATAGCCAACAGGAAGCGAGTGTGTGTGCGCTTCCACAATTTCTAGGCCAGATAAAAGCACGGCATTAAAAACCGTTGTAGAGGCTTGGCATATTCCACCGCCAACGCCCTTAGTAAACTCGCCATTAACAATAACTGTTGCCTCTTTGTAGGGTATGCCGTTGTGTTTTTCGTTAAGTATGCTGTTAAAAGAAACAATTTCGCCCGGCTCTACAACAAGCCCGTTAAAGCAGTTTAGCGCCTTTATAACATTAAAGCGCCTGCCTGACTCAGACCCAGCTATGCTTGTTTGTGCGCTTGCTCTTAGCGTTGTGTTTGCCTTAACTTCATCAAGCGTGCACGGGTTTGTTTGCTCATCCACTTTTAGCGTAATGTCGCCTTTCCCGCAAAGAATATCAAGTGCCAAACTTTGCTCATCTATTATAAGGCCGTCTTGCCCGCAAGTAAAGGTGAACATATCTTTTGCGTTTGGGTTAAAAAGTACGCTATGCGGAATAAATTGTTTTTGAATTTTGTTTGCAACATTATAGTAAAAATTAGCAAAGCCATAAAGCATATAATCCAGTGCTTGAATTGGCGTTTTGCCTAAATTAATTTGCCTTAAATAAACCTCTCTTGCGCCTAATTTTCTTATTTGTTGTTCTATGTTTTGCCTAGAAAAATCTATGTAAAAATTAGGGCTGTTTTTTTGTTTGAATATGTATTGTTGCCCGTTATAGTGCAACGCAATTGCAGATGGCAAAATTTGCGTAAATTTAGCATTTTCATCTTTTTGTATATATTTAATAGAACTATTATTTACGCTTAAATTTGGGCTAATTTCTGCGTTAAAATAAAATAGCGGAATAAGCGCTAAAAATGGTAAAAAAAGCAATTTTTTCATATTTTTATAATGTGTAATTATTTGTTATTGTATACATTAAGTAATAAAAAAACTATGCTTGTAATTTTAATTTTTTAGTTAAACTTTTTTGTATGTTATGCATAAATTGTGTATATTTATTCATTTTTGCATAAACTTATTCACATTGTATATATACAAAAAATTTTAGTGTTAAAATTAAAATTATTAATGCAAAACCGTGCTAAAAAGGTAAATGTAGAAAATTTGTTTTACACTTTAGTGTGGATAACTTGTCCAAAAATGTGGAAAAGTGGATAACTTTTTGAATATTTATGCAAAAATTGACAATTTGCAACAAAAAATAGAGCGAATAAATATACAAAATGAGTGAATATGTGTGTATAAAGTTGTGTATAAGCGTATAAAAGTGCGCAATTTTTATTAATGCTCGTTTTGTCCGTTTTGCTGTTTTGTGTGGTATTTCCGTTAGTTTGGTTAAAAATTTATATTTATACATTAGCAAAAAAGTGCTTGTAACAATGAGTATTTGTGTATAATTAAAATAAAGAGATTAGCTCCACTTGCCATAAATGGCTCGGTCGGGAGGATGCGGTCTTGAGTGAAACAAGTCGAGTGCATCTTGAATAAGGGAAACATAAAACACTTTTTACTTTTATATATAGACAAATGCAATTGTTTGTGCTATAATAACCAATATGAATGATATTAGTCATACAAATAATAATATAAATAACACGATTGGCGTTTTTAACTTTGGGGTAAAAGACAAAGCGGAAGTGCTTAAAATGAATATGCAAACACTCGCCTTTATTGGCGATGCGGTGCACGCTCTTTTTGTTAAAGAACACTTTGCTCTTAATGCAGATTATAAAAAGGGAGATTTGCAAATACTGGTTGCAAAAGTTGTCAGAGCGCAAAAACAGGCGGACGCATTAAATATTTTTTTAAGCGGGGAAGCAGATGCAGATTCTTTAGATGTTGTAAGGCGAGCAAAAAACACAAAGACAAACAATATACCAAAAAATGCAAGCGTTCAACAATACCACGAGGCAACTGCATATGAGGCTCTTGTTGGGTTTTATTATTTAACAGGGCAAAAAGAACTATTATTAAAATTGCTTAACAGTACTTTATAAAAAGGGAGATGTTTTTAAATGGAAAAAATAAATCAATAACAAAAAAGAATAAAAGAATAAGAAGAAGTAGATGTAAGTGAGGTATCTTATTTGCCAAAAATTAGGCGTGTTAATGGCGTTTTAATTAAGGTTAAAAACAACCAATTAGTAACAAAAAAGGCAAGTGTGCAAACACTTCCGGCAAATGTTCGCCCAGCAAAAATTATGGAAGTTAAAAAAGGTGAACTTGTTGAGCGTAAAGGATATGTAATAAGCACAAAAAATGATGATGGGCAAACTAGAGAATAATTGGAGAAGATGAGATGAGGCTTGGGACAAAAAAGAATGCTAGTAAGCAAGTAGCAGAAGAAGTAAAAGAAGCAAAAGAAGCTAAAAAAGAAGAAAAAACTAAACAATTTCAAAAACTTTATGATGTAATTATGAAAAATTCTGATACAAAACATGATGATGCTAAAGATGATAGGCTTGATGTAAAGTTTTTGCAAAAATTAAAACTTGAAGTAAATACCGATATTATATTTATTTTGCAGTTAATAGAAAAGTATACTAAAGAAAAATTAACAGACGAAGAATTTAACGAGTATTACAAAAAGTTAGATAGGCATGATAGAAAAATGGCCATTGCTGTAAAATATAATGATAGTCAAAAAGC
>CAVFEO010000013.1:0-8372 GCA_963621425.1 bacterium
ATTATTGTATGAACAATTACAATTTAATTAAAAATATTCTATTAACTTTTGGGCTTGTTTTACTTGTTGCAGGGCTAGGAACTCTTTTTACTCAACTTGGTATGCCTTGGTGTGATTCGCTTTTAAAACCAAAAGAGTGGATACCAGATTATGTTATACCAATTGTGTGGACTGTAATTTACATTTGCATAGCAGTTGTGCTTTTTTTGTGGACTCAAAATGAAGGAGTGCCAGGGCAAGTTGTTGTGTTATTTGTGATAAATGGCTTGCTTAATATTTTGTGGTGCTTAATTTTCTTTACATTTAATTCATTATTTTTAGGTATGGTATTTATACTTTTAAACTTGGTTTTTGCTATTTATCTTTTAATGTCTGTAGAAAAGTATAGGCCTATTTATGCACGCGCAATTTTAATTTATCCGGTATGGTTATTAATTGCTACATCGCTTAATATTGCTGTGTGGATTTTAAATTAAAGTGTTAAAAGTTTGGATTTTTGCCAAACTTTTTTATTAAACACTTAAATCAAAGTTGACTATTGCTTTTTTAAAATTATATGCTATAATTATTTTAACGGAGGTAGAGTGTATGCAAAAATCATTTGATTTAGCCACAATGATTTCTATTATTTCTGGTAAGTTATTTACCAGTTGGGAAAATTTAAATTCTGCACTAAACTTTTTAACAGGTGAAAGCCTTTATACGCATCAAATTCCAAGAGCGGCCAATGTTGCATCTAAACACATTTTAAAATCTTATCCAGAACTTGAGGATATTGGCAAAGATGTAATAATTAATAGTGATGATGAAAGAGAGGCTTTTGTTGGTAGCCTTGTTAAAATTTTTGGTAACGAATTTATTTTAGAGCCAATAAAAGAAGATGAATATGAACATAAAAATCCACTTATAGAAGCGGAGGAAATGCTTTCAAGAGAGTAAAAACGCAGTTAATGCGTTTTTTATTTTATAAAATTTCAAAAGCCACTTGCAAATAGTCAAGTGAGAGCATATTATATTAAACAATATAAGAAAAATTGTAAACTTTCTGCAATTATTTTTTTATAGTGTTTGACACTATGCGTGTTTATAAATATAATTGTAATATTGTTTTTGAGAGGGCTAAATGAAATTTTTAAGATATTTTAAAGCAAAAGATTGGATATTTATATTAGTTATGACAGGGTGCATATTTCTTCAAGTATATTTAGAATTGCAAATCCCGGGATATATGAGTGAAATGACAAGTGTTATTAATAGTGGCAGTGCAGATAGTACAATTAATAGCATTTTAATTATTGGTGCTAAAATGCTTGGCTTTACACTATTGTCTTCACTAATTGCAATATTGGTGGGTTATATAAGTGCGATTGTTTCTGCAAAAGTTGCTAGGCGTATGAGAGAAGATGTTTATAATGCAGTTCAAACCTTTAGTTTAAACGAAATTAATAAGTTTAGTATTCCAAGTCTTATAACGCGTAGTACAAACGATATAACACAAATTCAAACTTCACTAAATATGTGCTTGCGTATGGTTCGTGCACCTATTATGGCAATTTGGGCGCTTGTTATAATCACAAGCAAAAGTTGGCAATGGTCAGTGGCAACAGCAGTTGCGGTTGGCGTTATGATGCTTATGGTTGTTATTTTGGTAAGCGTTGCAATTCCCAAATTTAAAAAGATACAAGCTTTGACAGATGACTTAAATAGCGTCACAAGAGAAAACCTTACTGGTTTGCGTGTTGTTAGAGCAAACAATGCAGAAGATTATCAAAAAAACAAGTTTGAAAAGGCAAACACAAATGTTACAAAAACTCATTTGTTTGTATCTAAAATAATGGCTCTTATGGGTCCAGTTATGACGCTTATGGCAACAGGGCTTTCACTTGCAATATATTGGATTGGTGCATACATAATTAATGGCGCACAGCCAAGCGAAAAAATTGCTCTTTTTGGCGATATGGTTGTATTTATGAGTTATGCAATGATGCTTTTAATGTCTTTTATGGCGTTTACCATTGTATTTATTATGTTGCCAAGAGCCATTGTATCTTATAAGCGTATTAAAGAAGTACTTAATACACAGCCAAGCATTAAAGATGGTAGTGGTAATTTTACAATAACACAAAGGGGAACAATAGAATTTAAAGATGTTAGTTTTAAATATGATAACGCTACAGAATATGTTTTAAAAAATATTTCCTTTAAGGCAGAGTGTGGGCAAACAGTTGCCTTTATTGGCTCAACTGGTAGTGGCAAAAGCACACTTATAAACCTAATTCCTCGTTTTTATGATGCAACAAGTGGGCAAGTGCTTATTGATGGTGTTGATGTTAAAGAATATAAAAAGCAAGACTTAATTGATAAAATTGGTTATATTTCTCAAAAGGCAGTTCTATTTAGCGGAAGTATAAAAAGCAACATTACTTTTGGCTCTAATAAACAATATGATGAGCAAAAAGTTAAAGAGGCATTAAACATTGCTCAAGCACAAGACTTTGTTCAGTCTAAAAAAGAAGGGGTAGATGCTTTAATTGCTCAAGGCGGAAAAAATGTAAGCGGTGGGCAAAAGCAAAGGTTATCTATTGCTCGTGCACTATATAAGGACCCCGAGATTCTTATATTTGATGATAGTTTTTCTGCACTAGATTATGCAACAGATAAATTACTTAGAGATGCCCTTAAGGATAAAGTTGCAAATAAAACAAATGTTATAGTTGCTCAGCGTATAAGCACAATTAAAAATGCTGATAAAATTATTGTTTTAAATGATGGCGAAATTGTGGGCGAAGGCACACATAAAGAATTAATGCAAACTTGTAAAGTTTATCAAGAAATTGCATATTCACAATTAAGCAAGGAGGAGTTAGATAAATGAGCGGTCCAGGTAGAAAAATGCCAGATTTTACAAAAAACAAAGATGTAAGTTTAAAATCTCTTGGCTTTTTATTTAGATTTTTAAAACCTTTTTCTCCTGCAATTATTATTGCAATTATATGTGCATTTTTGGGTGCTTTAGGTTCTTTAATTGGTCCCAAAAAATTAGAGGAATTAACAAACATAATAAGTGCTGGGCTTTTTGGCGGACAAATAGATTTTGTTAGCATAACAAATGTTGCGGTGTTTTTGCTGGTAATATATTTACTTGCTGCACTTTTAAACTATTTGCAAGGCTACATTATGGCAATTGTTACGCAAAAAGTTACTAAAAAGTTAAGAACAAAAATATCTGATAAAATAAATAAAATTCCATTAAGTTATTTTGATAAAACTCAATATGGTGATGTTTTAAGCCGGGTTACAAATGATGTAGATAGCGTCGGTATGGCAATGAATAACAGCGTTTCGGCTCTTGTTAGTTCTGCAACATTGTTTTTAGGCTCGCTTATAATGATGTTTGTAACAAATTGGATAATGGCTTTTGCTGCTGTGGGTGCTACAATTATTGGCTTAATTGTTATGACGCTTATACTTAAAAAATCTCAAAAATATTTTGTAATGCAACAAAAAAGTTTGGGTAAAATTGATGGACATATAGAAGAAACTTATACCGGGCATACAATTGTTAGAGCGTATAATGCAGAAGATAATGTTAAACAAGAATTTGATAGTATTAATGCAGACTTATATAAAAGTGCTTGGAAATCTCAATTTTTAGGCGGACTAATGGGGCCTCTTATGGGCTTTATATCAAACTTGGGCTATGTTGCAGTTTGTGTTGTTGGTGCAGTTTTGGTTACTTGCGGACAAATAGAGTTTGGTGTAATAGTTGCCTTTATGATATATATTAGATTATTCACTCAGCCTCTTGCTCAACTTGGCGAAATTATGACAACTTTGCAATCTCTTGCGGCGGCATCAAATAGAGTTGACACGTTTTTAAAAGAAGAAGAAATGGCTGACGAAAAAGAAAAAAGCGCAAAAATTTCTAATGTTAAAGGTAATGTGGAATTTAAAAATGTTACCTTTGGTTATAGTAAAGATAAAGCAATAATTAATGGATTTTCTGCAAGCATTAAGTCGGGGCAAAAAGTTGCAATAGTTGGTGCAACGGGGTCAGGTAAAACAACGCTTGTTAATTTGCTTATGCGCTTTTATGATGTGGATAGCGGCGATATAACAATAGATGGCGTATCTATTAATGATATGAAGCGGGAAGATGTGCACAATTTGTTTGCAATGGTTTTGCAAGATACTTGGCTTTTTAATGGCACAATTAAAGATAATATTCGCTATAATAGGCCTAATGTTACAGATGAAGAAATTGTTAATGCGTGTAAAATTGTGGGTGTAGACTATTTTATTAGAACACTTCCTAATGGGTATGACACAGTTTTAGATGATAGAACGCAAGTGAGCGAAGGTCAAAAACAACTTTTAACAATAGCACGAGCAACGGTTCAAAATGCGCCAATGCTTATCTTGGATGAGGCTACAAGTTCTGTAGATACAAGAACGGAAGAATTAATACAACAAGCAATGGATAAACTTGCAAGAAAGCGCACGAGTTTTATAATTGCGCACAGGCTTTCTACAATTAAAAATGCAGATGTTATAATAGTTATAGATAACGGAAACATTGTAGAACAAGGCAGGCACGAACAGTTGCTTGCATTAAATGGCGTTTACGCTAATTTGTATAACAGTCAATTTGCTCAATAGTAAGGTCAAGCAAAATAATGCTGACCTTTTTTATTACAAGTTAAGTGCAGTTTGCAGTTGCTTTTTATTTATTATTATGGTAACATATACCTATAATTATATTTATGGAGGACTTATGATTCAAGCAATAAATGTTAGTTTGCAATATGGCGGAAGAGTGCTATTTAAGGAAGTTAACATTAAATTTACAAAAGGTAATTGTTATGGCATAATTGGCGCAAACGGCGCAGGTAAAAGTACATTTTTAAAAATTTTATCTGGCGAAATTGAACCAAACACTGGTGAGGTTGTAATTGATAAAGGCGAGCGTATGTCTGTACTTCAACAAAACCAAAATGCATACGATAATTACACAGTGTATGATACGGTTATTATGGGGCACAAAAGGCTTTATGATGTAATGCAAGAAAAAGCACAAATTTATGCAAAACCTGATTTTAGTGATGAAGACGCTGCCAAAGTCGCAGACCTTGAAACAGAGTTTGCAGAAATGGGTGGTTGGGATGCAGATATAGAAATTCCAACACTTCTTAGAAACCTTGGCATTGGTGATGAATTTTTGTATACAAAAATGGCAGATATTGAACCAAAGCAAAAAGTTAAAGTGTTGCTTGCACAAGCACTTTTTGGCAACCCAGATATTTTAATTTTAGATGAACCAACAAATAACTTAGATTTAAAAAGCATACAATGGTTTGAAAAGTTTTTACTAGATTTCCCTAATACTGTTATTGTTGTATCACACAACAGGCACTTTTTAAATAAAGTTTGTACACATATTTGTGATGTGGATTATGGGCAAATTCAAACTTACGTTGGTAACTATGATTTCTGGTATGAAACAAGCCAGTTAATGTTAAAGCAACAAAAAGACCAAAATATGAAAAAAGAGCAAAGAGCAAAAGAGCTAAAAGACTTTATTGCCCGTTTTAGTGCAAATGCGTCAAAGAGTGCACAGGCAACAAGCAGAAAGAAAGAACTTGAAAAATTAACAATTGAAGATATTAAGCCTTCAAACAGAAAATATCCTTATATAGATTTTAAGTTTGAGCGCGAAATTGGTAACGATATCTTAAAAGTAGAAAATTTAACCAAAAAAGGATTTTTTGAAAAAGTTTCCTTCACTGTTCGCCATGGCGATAAAATTGGATTTTTGTGTGATAACGCTCTTGCAATAACAACGCTATTTAATATTCTTATGGGAATAGAAAAAGCAGATAGTGGCGAAATTAAATGGGGTAAAACAATACTTCCGGCATATATGCCACAAGATAATAGACAATATTTTGAAAATTGTGATTTAACTCTTGTGGATTGGTTAAAACAGTTTAGCAAAGAAAATGATAGCGAATATATTCGTGGTTGGCTTGGTAGAATGTTGTTTAGCGGTGAAGAAGGTATGAAAAAAGCCAAAGTTATTTCTGGTGGAGAAAAGGTGCGTTGTATGCTAGCAAAAACAATGGTTGCTGGTGCAAATGTAATTTTGCTTGATGAGCCAACAAACCACTTAGATTTAGAAAGTATTACAGCACTTAATAAAGGTATGATTAATTTTAAGGGCTGTATGTTGTTTGCTTCACACGACCAAGAAATTATGCAAACAGTATCAAACAGAATTATAGAAATTATGCCAAAAGGCATTAGAGATAAAGACATTTCTTATGATGAATACATTGAACAATACTTAAATTAAGCATAAAAACGGATAATTTAATAATGTAATTTTAATAAATTATTAAAAACTAAAATAAAAAACAAAAAGAGGCGAGCGTTTATGTTACAAGTTAAAAAATTACAAAAAGGTGATAAGGTTGCAATAGTCAGCCTATCTTCGGGGGTGCTAGGGGAATCTTTTGTTAAACACGAATACTATTTGGGTATTAAAAACTTACGAGAATTAGGTTTAGAACCTGTATTTATGCCAAATAGTTTAAAAGGTATAGATTTTATTAAAAATAACCCTCAAGCCCGTTTTGAAGACTTAAAGCAAGCGTTTGAAGATAAAGAAATAAAAGCAATTATTTGTGCTATTGGTGGTAATGATGCTTATTTATTAACAGAGTATGTACTGCAAGATAAAGATTTTGCAAGTATTGTAAAAAGCAACCCTAAAATTTTTATTGGGTTTTCAGATTCTACTACAAACCATTTATTGTTAAATAGTTTGGGATTGCATACTTTTTATGGTATGAGTTTTTTAACAGATTTTGCAGAATTTCACAAAGATATGTTGCCTTATACAAAATCTAATTTTAAAACCTTGTTCACAAATAAAATTAACGAAAGAATTAAGCCTAGTAATTATTGGTATTATGAACGCGATTGCTTTGATGAAAGTCAACTTGGTGTTCCTAGAAAAAGAAGCAAGAATTCTGGTTATATACTACTTAAGGGAACGGGCAAGGCCGTTGGCAAGTTGTATGGCGGTTGTTTAGAAGTTTTGTATAGGGAGGTGCAATTATATAAAACTGGCGAATATGAAGGCGTTAAGTGTAAAAGCGCTATTTTAGATAAAAATATGTTTAAAGATTGCATTATTTTGCTTGAAACAAGTGAGGAAAAGCCAAGCCCTGAAAAATTTAGAACAATGGTTAAAGAACTTGTAGATTTTGGTTTGTTTAACAAATGCTACGCTGTTCTGTTGGGTAAGCCTCAAAATCAAGTATATATGAGGCAATACCACAAAATAATTGTAAAAGAATTATCTACTTACAATAATATTATAATACTTGCTAACTTAAATGTAGGGCACGCTCAACCTCATACATTAATGCCTCTTGGTGCTAAAATAGAGGTTGATGCAAATAAGAAATCAATTCAAATAAAAGAAGCCGTTTTATTTTAAAAATTTTTAAAAATTTATTGTTTTAAGTTTAATTTATTTAATTTTTGTGTTAACCTAAACATAACGGAGTAATTGTTTATGATTTTAGAAACTAAAAATTTATGGCTAAAAACATCTGAACTTGATGATGTTAATACATTGCATATGACGCTTTGGTCAGACTATCAGTCATCTAAGGCAGATTTGTGGAAGCCAAGTCAAAAAGTACAAGATAGTGAAAAATTAATGAAAACTATGTTTGCAACAAAACATACATTGTTTTTTACGGTTATTAAAAAAGAAGATGGAAATCAAATTGGCTTTGTTACAATTACAAAAAGCCAAAAAGAAGATTTTGTTATAGATAATATTGGATTAAGTTTTTCTAGCCCAGAGGCGCATAAGGGATACGGCATTGAGTGTTTGTTGATAACATTAGAATTTTGTTTTTCTAAACTTAATGTTAAAAAAATACGCGTATCTTATTTAAAAGATGTTGGCGTAAGTAACAATATTAGAACATTGTTTGGCTTTGTTGATGATGAAGAAAGGGGAGAAACAAAAGCCATAAGAAAATACACAAACGAAGAATTAGATGTTGTAAACCTTGTGCTTACAAAGGAAAAATGGCAAGAACAAAAACAAAAGATGGGTATAAGAACATAAAAATAAAAAGGCTTAAATTATTAAGCCTTTTTTGTATTAACTTGGTTTTCTGTTGTGTTTTGATTTTGAGGAATAACCGCTGGTAAAAATCTTTCTAATGCATCAAGAATAATTGGTTCTTTTTTGCGTTTTGTTTTTTCTTTTATCAAGTTTGTAGTGTTTTGTTTTCCTTCAATTAAATTTGCTAAATAATCAATGTCTGGCAAAGTGCTAACATCAATAT
>CAVFEO010000013.1:8382-18280 GCA_963621425.1 bacterium
CATCAATATTGTTAGAAACAACTATGTTTAACTTTAAGTGTTTAGCAAATTTTTGCAAACAATTTTTTAAATAATCTATATCGCAATCCATTAAAACTTTGTATATGTATTCTCTTTTTTCAAGAGGGAAGTGCTTCCAGTAGTCGTATACAAAATATCGGTTAATTTGATTATCAATTGCTTCTGCGCTAGTTTCTTTTTTAAACATATATAACTTTTCAATGTCGTAACATTGAAACATAGTATTTATGTTTTTTGTGATAAAGGTTAAGGCGTCATTAGCATTATTAATATGCGTGTTTAAGCTTATTTGGTATACTGACCATATATGAAAGTCTGTGTAGTCTTCTTTGCTGGTGTATATATAATGTTTATTTTCTCTTAAACTACGATATATTTCTCTGCCCGTCGTGCTAAATAAGTATTTAAATAGTGTGTTGCCAATAAACATATCAATATCGTTTGCAATTAATCTTTTATCTGCAACAATATTATATAGTATGTTTGCATAATTTTCCATACCACCGCTATCATATTTGTTGATAAGGTAAGTATTATTTAATGATGTTTTTTCTACATGGTCAGGATATATAGTTTTCGGGTTGCTAGGAGCATTTTTATCAATTGTACTAATGATTAAATTTTCAAAATCCTCATAATTCATATTAGAAGCTATGGTTAAATATAAATTTTCTTTTGTGTAACTTGCCTTTTTGTAATCTAAATAATCTTGTAGTGTTGCACATCTTAGGGTTTCTAAATTGCCACAATTAGAAAGTTTAGATAAAGGATTTTCTATGTATCTAATGTATGCGGGCTGGTTACCATATTGAAGTAAATGATTATAGCGACTCCATTCTCGTTCAATAATTGTTTTTTCTCTTTCAAATTTTGTTTCATCAGTATAATTGGCTTTTACCTCATCAAAAAATAGTTTTAACCCTGCTTCTAAATAGTTTGAAACAATTTCATTTTTTTCTTTGGCAAAAGCTTCTTTGTATTCTGCCTTAAACTTCTTTTTATCATCATCTGTTAAGTTTTCTTGCTTAGACTTATCTTCAATGCCTTTTGCCCGTAAAGACTTTCTAATAATACTATTTAATGTGGAGTCTTTAATGCCCATCATATATTCGGTTTTATTAATAGATGTTTTACCATTATACACAATAGCATTAAGTTGTTCGTTGTTTAATAAAACATGTTCGGTAAAATGTGCAAGCCCCATAATTTTGCCTTGCACGCTTGAACCCCCTTTAAAATTTAAATGCAAATGATGTTCATTAGTTTTGTCGTATCTAGTATAGTATACTTGTACGCCATTCTCATATTCATAATAAGATATATTTCCTATATGTAATTCCTTTACTCTTTTTACCATAGATTCTCCTTGAATTTCACTGCGGAAAATTTAACATAAAAAGAGCAATATGTCAATATGGGAAATTTTTTGCAAATAAAAAACCACTACAATATGTAGTGGCGTAATTATTTTATTCAGCAAGAACTGTATCGTTTATATATTTAAAGAAATTATAGAAGTTACCATATGTTTTATAGTAGTATGAACTTGAAGTTGCATCTGCTTGTAATAGGTAAACATTAACGGTTCCTAAATTTGTTGTATTTAAAGTGTTGTCTATTTTAATAAGTACTCTATCAAAAGAAACTTCTTCATTGTTATATTTAATTTTTGGCAATTCGTCTTTGTTTAAATACTCAAAAACAATATATTTGCTTACATTTGATAAGTTTGTTATTGCACTTTCGTTTTTAATAAGTTCAGCGCCATAACCAAGCCTGCCATTAAATAGAGAATTTAATGCAGATTCGTTAAATGATTGATTGAATAAGTCAACCAATTTAGTTGCTTGTTCATCACTTGCAAGTTCAAATGGACTGCTGTTATCGTTTTGAATACCTACTTGGCATTTAGACATATCTTCAAAATTTGGCTTATAACTAACTGTGCATATTGCAAAAACAACGGTTGTTACTGCAATAATAGCAATTAGGGATAGTGCTATAATTGGTATAATTTTTTTCTTCATAAAAGTTTAGTTCTCCTAGTAATAAAATATAATCAATCAAAATATTAACAAAATAAGTCTTTTTTGTCAAACATTTTAAAAGTCTTTTTTATTAGTTGACATAATTAAATAGTTTTAAACAACAATAAATATTACGATATTATTATTTCATCATTTGGAACGACAATTTTGCCTTTGGTTTTTGCTTTGTGTTTTGCATACAAAACAATGGTTATAATAATTCCGCCAAGGGCTGTTACTGCAAGACCTATTAAGTACCAGAATGTAGAATTTAAATAAGTGTAATAAAATTCAATAGGTTTTTCAATAATGTCGCCATTTTCGTCTTGAGATAAATTCCAAATGTGAACATAGTAGCCATCGTAACTTTCTACTTTGTCTGCGTTAGAGTGCAATCTTCTGCTTGATGTTGCGTATTCATATGTGTACGTGGCGTCATTTTTAGTTATGCCGTAAGATGCATAATTTAAAGTGTTTAAGAAATAATTTACATATTCAGCAATGTTTGTGTTGGTTAAAGCACATGTTTCAGAATCGCCTGCGTAAGAGGCGATTATAGACTCTTTTACAAAAGAAGTATCTTCTTTTTCAGCATCTGCTGGTCTTGTAACATCTGCATAAGAAAATATGTTTGCTATTGTTTGAATAGGAAAATAAAAATCGTCTTGGTATACGGGATAAATGTTTAATTCTATGTAAAAATTTATTCCGCCTTCAATTATTTCGTGTGATATTTGCATTCTTAAAGGATTTGTTTGTTGCAAAAATAAATATTCTTCAAAAGTAATTTTACCTTCTGTATAACATTTAGATAACTGAGTTTGAAAATGGTTTGAATATAATTGCGCTTCATTTTGCAAAACATCCTGCACTTGTTCAGCAAGAGTATTTAAATTATAGCCATATTTTTCTGCATCTTCGCTTGTTAAGTTAATTTGCACGCCTTCTGTGTAGCAATCACTACCTGGCACAATATAATAAGTAACATTTGCACAACCAGAAAAAAGGCAAAGCATAAAAAGCAATACCACAATTAACAAACAAGACTTTAAGATATTTTTTTGTTTTAGTTGTTTATACATATTTCTCCTTCATTAACCAAATACTGCACACAACCAGTAAAAATTTCAAAACAAACCTTGTCCTGATAGTCACTAGAAGATAACAGTTTTTCTTCTTCTGGATTAGTTAAAAACCCACATTCAATAAGCACGCATAAAGCGTTACATTCGTTTAATATAAAAAAATCACCAGCAAGAGCCTCACTCCTTGCATAAGGCAAGTTTTTTATAAAACGATTTTGCAAAACTTGTGCCAAATTTTTACTTGCCTCTTGTCCTGTTTTGTAATAAGCCATAATACCGCGTTGGTCTGGTAAAGTATATCCATTTTGATGTATGCTAATAACTAAGTTTGCATTATTTTTATTTATTATTTCTATACGCTTTTTCATATCATCAACTTTTTTATTTTTTGCAGATTCATCATATAGCCCGTTTTGGTTTTCTCTTGTGTATACAACAGTGCAATCTAATCCGTTAAACAAAGCCCCAAGTTTTAGCGCAAAATCCAAGTTAATATCTCGCTCACAAGTTTTTTCGCTGTAACCAATAACTCCACCATCAATGCCACCATGGCCAGCATCAATAACAACAGTATATTTTAATAGTGGGGTATCAACTTGGCTGGTTGGGTTTATAAAAACGCATAAAAACATACATATAAACAAAAAACAAATACTTAACAATTTTATTTTAAAATGGCGAATTTTATTCATATTTTAAAAATATGATAAACTTGCTTATGTTAGAACAAAACAAGTCTTGCAACTCGTTATAATATTATAAAATATATTGCTTTAGTTGTCAAACAATTAAACACGCAATTTTATTAACAAAAGCACAATTTTATTTTTAATTTTAAAAATTGTAATTAAAATAAAATTAAATAGTTAAAAAACCCGCAAAACGCTAAAAAGTGTTTGTAATTTTAATTTTCACACAATAAAAGCTATTAAAAGTGTTTAATTTTAATTTTCAAATAATGTTCAAAAACAGCTATTTAATTTGCTAAAATGTTGTGTTTTTACAAACAATTTGTATAATATCAAGTGCTCACTTAAATAGTGAAAACTTTAGGTTATAGGAAAATAGGATATAAATGGTTAATTACATATTTCATTGCTTAAACGAAAAAGATAGGTTTAACATTGCAAGCAAAGTTGAAAAAAGTATACAAGACAACAAAAACATAATTGATATTATTAAACAAGGTGATTGCTCTAATATGCTTGGTTGGAAGTGCCTTACAACTAATCAAGATGATGTTGTTAAAGATATAAAAGAATATTGTGATGAAGTTAGAGATAAATTTGAAGATTTTATTGTACTAGGTGTTGGCGGTAGTGCATTGGGCGCTAAGGCAATTTTTAACACTCTTTGCCCTTGTACATACAATTCTTTAGATAAAACTAAAAGGCGTGGTCCAAAATTTTATGTTTTAGATAACATAGACCCTATAGAAATTAATGAAATTATAGATAATATTAACATAAGCAAAACACTTGTAAATGTTGTTTCTAAAAGCGGAACAACAACAGAATCTATGGCGCAATTTTTAACTTTTTGGAATTTGCTTGTAAAGGCTGTTGGAGAAGATAAAGCAAGGGAACACATTGTTTATACAACAGATAAAGAAAAAGGCTTGCTATGCAAACTTGCAGAAGAATATAAAATTAAATCATTTTGTATTCCATCTGGCGTTGGTGGCAGGTTCTCTGTTTTAAGTCCTGTTGGTTTATTACCTGCATGTATGCTTGGTGTTGATATTTCTGCATTGTTACAAGGTGCGCGTGATGCTCAGGTTGCGTGCGAACAAGATGCAGAAAATAATATTGCGTTTAAAAAGGCTGTTTTAGAATACGAACTTAACAAAATTGGCATTAATATGGTTGTTACTATGCCATACACATCAAAATTAAAAGAATATTCATATTGGTATGCTCAACTTCTTGGCGAAAGCATTGGCAAAGAAGTTAATAGGGCAGGCGAAAAGGTTAAATGCGGGCTTACACCAGTTTCTGCACTTGGTGCAACAGACCAGCATAGCCAGTTACAACTATATATGGAAGGCCCACACGATAAACTTCTTGTTTGCGTAAGGGTTAAAGATTTTAAACAAAAATGTGAAAATGTAAGTGATGCGTTTAATATGCCAGAACTTGCACATTTAAAGAATTTTGAATTTGGTAAACTAATCAATACGGAAAGAAAATCTACATTGTGCGGACTTGAAAGCGGTGGCATACCATATATGGAAGTAGAAGTTTCTGATATAAGTGCATACACTTTGGGCGAATTGTTTATGCTAAATATGTATGAAATTGCATTTTTAGGTGAATTATACAATGTAGATGCTTATAATCAACCAGGCGTTGAATATGGTAAACGTGCAACACTTGCAAACCTTGGTGTAGAAAAGTATAAAGAATATTTAGATGTTTGTAAATTTATTAGTGATTAAAAAATAATAGCGTTCTGTTTGAACGCTTTATTTGTTA
Organism: bacterium; assembly: GCA_963621425.1. Classification (GTDB taxonomy): domain Bacteria; phylum Bacillota; class Clostridia; order Christensenellales; family UBA1242; genus CASFBJ01. Next base: position 13,990 of record CAVFEO010000013.1, read on the forward strand.
GGGGTAAAAATGAAAAAATATAAAAACTTTTTATTTGATTTAGATGGCACATTGTATGCAATTGAATGGGATATTTACAAAGATGCGTATTTTGAAGATGATGCCGAAATTGCATATAAACTTTATGGCGTAGATAAAACTCTTGCACATAAAGTGTTTGATTATGCTCATAATTATATTATTCACGATGTTAAAAAGCCAAATTATTCTAAGCAACAAGTTGCGTTTGAATATATTGCAAGGCAATTAAACTTAACTTTTGAACAAGTTGCAAAAATATCTGATATGTCGCAAAGTGATAACATAAAAAAAGTGCAAGATAGATGTGTTACGCTTTTGCACGATGTTATAGATGCGTGCATATATTTACAGCAAGCAGGTTATAGGTTAATACTTGCAACAAACTCGTATTTTCCACGCAGAAGGATATTGGAAAGACTTGCTTGGACGGGCATTCCAAGTGATACTTTTGAATTTATTAATGATTGGACTCAAACAGATTCTGTTAAGCCAGATACAAAATTTTTTAAAGACATTGTGGAAAAGTTTAACTTAAACAAGGCAGAAACAATTATGATTGGCAATGATAAAGCTCAAGATTCTGGTTGTATGAATTGCGGTATAGATTTTTATCTTGTAACCGATAATTTAGAAAATGGCAATGCCGATGTTACCCCAACTTTTCAGGGAAACCAAAGAGATTTTGGCAAATTTATAAAAGACAATTTTTAAAAATTTTATTTACTTGTTGACAAAACACTTAAAGTGTGTTAGCATTTTATTGTATCATAGTATCATATGAAGACAAGTAGTCTATTTGTGTAATTTACAGAGAGGGTGCGTGGCTGAGATTCACCTAAGGAGCAAATATGTGCGAAACCACTTCATTACTATGCAATTTATCCACAGATTGCGTTTTATTGTGGAAAAAAGAGGCTTTTAAAGCAAATAAGGTGGAACCGCGGGTAAGATTTTCTCGTCCTTATGCTTGGCACTACAAATGTGCAAAGTGTAAGGACTTTTTTGTTTAACTTACACAAAGCACAAAATAAATTAAAAGGAGATTTTATTATGGAAAAAGAACAATTAGAGATGTATAGGCACAGTATGGCACATATACTTGCCAAAGCACTAAAAGAAATTTATGGCGAAAAATTAAAATTAACAATAGGCCCTGCCATAGATACAGGTTTTTACTATGATGTAGATTGTGATAAAGCGATTACTCCGGAAGATTTTGATGCAATTCAAAACAAAATGAAGGAAATTATTAAAAGGCAAGAAGATTTTGTTAGAAAAGAAGTATCTAAAAAAGAGGCGTTAGCACTTTTTGCAAATAATGAGTATAAATGCGAAATTATAAACGAGTTACCAGAAGATGAAATTATTACAATTTACTATACTGGTAATGATTTTGTTGACCTATGCCGTGGCCCACATGTAGCAAATTCTAAATACTTATCAAACTTTGCTTTTGAAGTTGATAAAGTTGCGGGTGCTTATTGGCGTGGTAGTGAAAAAAATAAAATGCTACAAAGAGTTTATTGCTTTGGCTTTGCAAATAGTAAAGATTTAAAAGAACATAAAAATATGCTAAAAGAAGCAATGGAGCGTGACCATAGAAAATTAGGCAAAGAACTTGGAATATTTATGTTTTCAGACCTTGTTGGTAAGGGGTTACCTATGTGGTTGCCAAATGGATTCATTTTAAGAAGAACACTAAGCGATTATATTATGGATAAAGAACTTGCTGCAGGTTACAAGCATGTTCTAACTCCTTGTCTTGGTACTAGCAATTTGTACAAAACTTCTGGCCATTGGGCTCACTATAAAGACGATATGTTTCCGCTTATGAAGTTAGATGATGAAGAATATGTATTAAGGCCAATGAATTGTCCTCATCACATGATGATGTATAAAAACGAACTTCACTCTTATAAAGATTTACCTTTGCGCATTGCAGAAATTGCTAACGATTTTAGGTTTGAGGCAAGTGGTACTTTACTTGGTATAGAGCGTACTAGATGGTTTTGTCAAAACGATTCACACATATTCTGCAGACCAGACCAAATTAAAAGTGCTGTTGAAGAAGTTGTTAAACTTGTGCTTGATGTATACAAAGATTTTGGTTTTGATAAATATGAGTTTAGGTTATCACTTAGAGATAAAGATTCTGATAAGTATTTCCCTAACGATGCGCTTTGGGATAAGAGTGAAAGTGAGTTAAGAAAGATTTTACAAGATAGCGGGGTAGACTTTTATGAAGCAAAAGGCGAGGCTGCTTTCTATGGACCAAAAATTGATATTCAAGTTAAAACTGCAATAGGACACGAAATTACTTTATCAACAATTCAACTAGATTATCAATTACCTGAAAGATTTGAACTTGAATACATTGATGAAAAAGGTGAAAAAGAAAGACCTGTTGTAATTCATAGAGCAATATTAGGTTCGTTAGATAGATTTATTGCCTTTATTATAGAAGAATACAAAGGGGCTTTCCCAGTATGGCTTGCTCCAGTTCAAGTAAGCATTTTGCCAATTGTTGATAAGTGCCACAACTATGCAAATGCTGTATTAGAAGAACTAAAAAAGAACGGAATTAGAGCCGATATTGATTTGAGATCAGAAACTATTGGTAAAAAGATTAGAGAAGCTCAAAGTAAAAAAGTGCCATATTCACTAATAATTGGTGAAAAAGAAGTTCAAGATGGAACTGTTGCTGTGCGTATGCGTGGTAAAGGTGATACTGGCGCTATTAAATTAGCAGAGTTTATTGCTCAGGTAAAAGCGGATATAGCAAACAAAGTGAAATTTTAGTAAAAATAAAAAAGTCCTTTAAAATAGGACTTTTTATTTTATTTTAAATTTTAATTTTAATTATACCATAAAAAATAAAATTAATCACAATCAATGGCACAACCACAAGCAAGTGCACCAGGGCCAATATGAACAGCGATGCTAATTGAAAGTTCATCAACAATTTCTACTGGCAAATGTAAAGTTTCTTCAATAGTCTTTTTAAAATCAAGTGCTTGTTCTAGGTTTTGCGTGTAAGCCATAAATACTTTTATTTTTTTACCTGCAAAGCGTGTTTCTATATCTTTTTTAAGTGCATTTAGCATTTTAACTTTGCATGCGTTAAACGTAAAGCATTTAGCAAAAGAATCTAGTTTTCCGTTTTGAATGGTAAGTACTGGTTTAATGCTAAGCATTGTACCTAAAATGGCTGCGGCAGGCGTTAGCCTTCCGCCTTTTTTAAGATATTTTAAATCTGGTATAGAAATGTAAATTGTGTTTTCTTTTTGTGTATCAAGTAAATATTTAACAATTTCTTGCACGCTTAATTCACGCTTTGCTAATTTGCAAGCTTCATAAGCAGCGGTCTTTTGCGCGCAAGATATGCGTTTGTTATCCACAACCCACACTTTGCCTTTGTATTTAGAATTTTGTGCTTCAGAAAGTGCACTTTGGCAAGAACTGCTTAGTGCGCTAGACATTGGAATATATATAATGTTTTCATAATCTTGTAGTAGTTTATCCCACATTTCATTAACAATGCCTACAGATGGTTGACTTGTTTTTATATTACTGCCACCTGTTTGTTTGACATAAAAATCTGGGTGAGTAATGTTTTTCCCCTCAAAATATTCATCGCCGTCAATAATAACAGGCATAGGTATTACATATAAATTTTGTTCTGGCTCATCTTGCATTATTCCAGAATTTGTGTCTGTTAAAATAGCTATATTTTGCATTTTTTCCCCTTTATTCACGCAAATTGTAACATATGCTACATTATTTGTCAAAATATTTAACAATATATTTTATTTGTATAGTTACTTGTTTATTCTTAAAATTTTTTATTTAGCATAAAATAGGGCAGAATTTTTTAAATAAATTGCCATTTTGTTTTTATTTCTTTTTTTAAAACTTGACATAATGCTTTTTGTTTGTTATACTAGCCTTATCAAATTAATGGCCATGCGCCACAAACTAAATATTTTGGAGTGTTACCCAAGTGGTTGAAGGGGCGTCCCTGCTAAGGACGTAGTACGTTTATAGCGTAGCGAGAGTTCAAATCTCTCACACTCCGCCAGCTAATTTAACCCCACGCAAAAGCGTGGTGGTTTTTTAAAAAGTGCTTATTTGGGTACAAATTGGGAACAAAAAACACGCCGGGATTTGGCGCGCTTTTTTTTGATATCATGATATCATTAAAATTTAATATCATCTATGTTAGTGAAGAATGAGTTTAATTCTTCTGTAGTGTATTTGTGTTCATGAATTA
>CAVFEO010000014.1:0-18218 GCA_963621425.1 bacterium
AGAATCAAGCCCAAAGGATTTACCTATTCGAATATTAAAAAAAAAAAAATAATAGTGCCAAATTTGTTAATATTTGCACTATTAAATCTTTTTTTAAATTTTATAATATATTTACTTGTAGTTATCCATTATAGTATTTAAGTCCATAATATCAGCAACTGTTACAATACCAAGAGCCGGCTCGTTTAAACTGCCCGTTTTAGAAATTAAAATTGCAATTAGTTTTCTATTTGAATAAAACATATTAAGCGCCTGATCTATTGTTAGCGTAACAGGTTCTATTGTGTAATATGCTGTAGGAGAATTATCTTGCATAATAACTTCTAGAATTGTTGTGTTTTTTAAAAAGTCATCAACAGATTTACCTTTGTATAATTCTTCTCCAATTCTATCTGCAAGTTTTTGTCCGTTTGCCATACCAACAAGTTTGTTATCATCATAAATTGGTAAGTTAGAATAAGAAGATTCGTACATCTTGCCAAGAACTCTACCAACAGAATCTTTTGCATCAACCGTTAAAATTGCCTTGTTGCAAACCGTATTAATAACAAGAGGTGGAGTGCAAATTAATTCTGCAATTTTTTCTATTTTTTCAACCACATCATCATGAGGTTCCGCAATAACATAATCTTCATTTTCGTTATGAATAATTGCATTTCTTAACCTAGAATAATCTATTAACACATCTTCAAATTTTCTAACAATAGAATTAAGCGCAGAGCATCTTCTAATCATATCACCAAAAGATTGCCCTCTTTTAAAGTTATATTGAGCGCGCAAGTTGTGGTCAATTTTATTATACGCTTCAATAAATTTTTTTGAATTACTAACTGCTTTCATACTTTTTTCCTTTGATATTAATTTTTATTATTTAAGAATGTTTCTTTAACTTTTGCTTCAATTTCAGCACAAACATCTGGATTAGCTTGCAAATATGCTTTAGCATTTTCTTTGCCTTGTCCAATTTTGTCGCCATTATATGAGAACCAAGAACCGCTCTTTTCAATTATATCTTTTTCAACAGCTATATCAATAAGAGTTCCTATTAAAGATATACCTTCCCCATACATTATATCAAATTCTGCAACTTTAAATGGTGCAGCAACTTTATTTTTAACAACTTTAATTCTTGTCCTGTTACCAATAATATCGCTACCATCTTTAATTACATCAACTTTTCTAACATCCATTCTAATACTGCTGTAGAATTTTAATGCTTTACCGCCCGGAGTGGTTTCTGGAGAGCCAAACATTACACCAACTTTTTCTCTTAATTGGTTAATAAATATAATGCAAGATTTTGTTTTATTAGTGGCGGCTGCAAGTTTTCTTAAAGCCTGGCTCATAAGTCTTGCTTGTAAACCAATAAAGTTATCACCAATTTCGCCATCTATTTCAGCCTTAGGGGTAAGTGCAGCAACAGAGTCTACAACTACTAAATCAATAGCACCTGTTGAAACTAAGTTTTCACATATTTCTAATGCTTGTTCCCCACTATCTGGTTGAGAGATATATAGATCTGCTAAATTTACGCCTAGTTTTTCTGCATAAGAAGGGTCTAATGCGTGTTCCGCATCAATATAAGCACAATATCCACCATTTTTTTGGCATTCTGCAACAACATGTAATGCAACTGTTGTTTTACCACTTGATTCTGGACCATAAATTTCTACAATTCTACCTTTAGGAATTCCGCCCACACCAAGCGCATTATCTATTGCAAGGCAACCTGTAGAAATTACTTCTACTTTATCAAATTCTTTGTCGCCAAACTTCATAATAGCGCCCTTGCCAAATTGTTTTTCTATTTTAGCTATAGCACTGTCTATAACTTTTAATTTTTCAGTTTTTTCCATATTTTTACCTCTTTTTTTGCTTTAATTTTCCAACGCTTGAATTAATTTAATTAAAAACATAAATGAATATTTTGCTGCTTGTTGCATTATATGATTTCTTGTTCCCTCAAAGCGAACACGCTGAGTGTAAACCTGAGATTTATAGTAAACGGCAATAAATTCTTCGCCATTGTTTTCGCTTGGTTTGTTACTTGCGTACCCAGTAACCGCAATGCACGCATCTGCACCAGTTTGCCTTGACAAAGCATTAACAAGTGCTTTACTTGTTTCTAAACTTTGTGGAGAATGTAGAGCAAAGAAATCTTGGCTTAAACCAAAACGCATACATTTACTTTGCACGCTATAGCACGCAATGCCCTCTATTAAAACATCACTTGCGCCATCATTGTTGCCAACAAACTCACTGCTAAGTCTACCTGCAGTTACACTTTCAGCAAGAGCAAGAGTTAATTTTCTTTGCTTTAACATATTATAAGCACAAGTATATAAGTTAGAATTATCGTGCCCATAAATATATTTTTGAAATTTATCTTCTAATTTATCTTTTATAGAATTAAAGTCTTCTGCTTTATCTTCTGCAAAATTGAATGTAACATAAGTTTCGTAATGTTTTTCTTTGACATCAATATCTTCGCCTTCTTGCTTAATATAACAAGATGATAAAAACACTAAAACCTCTTGTTTTAAATGACCAAACATATTAATAACTAAATTCATATGCTTTTACCTCCCTATTTTAAAATATCCATATTTTTTACAAAATAGTTTATGCCTGATGCCACTGTAAGCACAACCCCTATAAAGAACAATGCAAGCCCTACATAACCAACTATTTGAACAACACCACTATTTGCCAAATATGAATTTTCAACAAGAGCATAAAACAAAAGTAGTATTGGCATTGCAAAGTCTTGCACAAAAGTTTTTGCCTTACCATATATATCTGCAGGAATAACTTTACCTTTTGTACCAGCAATTTGCCTTATTGCGTCCACAATATAATCACGAGCAATAATAATAAACACGCTAATAAATATTAAAATAATAATTGCTGTGCTAAACAAATTGTATACAAACATAAAATAACAAAGCACAACTAATCCCGCTAAAAATAACACTTTATCTGCGATAGGATCTAAAAATTTACCAATATTAGATACGACATTATACTTTCTTGCTAAGTACCCATCTAAATAATCTGTTAGGCTAGCAACAGCATAAATTGCAAATGCTATATACAAATTCCCAGGGCAAAAAGAAGCAAATGCAAAAAACAAAAATATTGGTACTAGAACGATTCTTATAATTGTTAATATATTAGGAATGTTTTTCATTTTCTTCTTCCCCCATTAGATCTATTCCATGTGAGCCTGTAACTCTCACTTTTATTATTTGACCTGGTTGCAAATTATGCAAAGCAACAACTGTAATAACACTATCTACCATATAACTATTTGCACTTGTTCTACCCAAATACAAATTGTCTTCTAGTTTTTCATCTATCATCACATCAACAAGTTGCCCGCGTTTTTTCTTTTGCGCTTTAACATATATGCCTTCTTGAACTTTTTGAACTTTGTTTAATCTTTTTAGTTTTTCACTTTCACTTATCTGGTTTGGCATAGAATATGCTTGTGTACCAACTTCGTTAGAGTAAGCAAAAAAGCCAACATTTTCAAGTTTTTCATTTTTTAAGAACTTAACTAACTTATTAAATTCTGCACCGCTTTCCCCAGGGAAGCCCACAATAAAAGTTGAACGAATTGCAATTCCTGCATCTTTTAAAGCGTGTATAACTTCATAAGTTTGGTCTTCTGTATTTTTTCTGTTCATTCTAAGGAGTACATCATTATCTATATGTTGCAAAGGGACATCTATATAATTAACAACTTTGCTAGATTGCTTTATGTAATCTATTAATTCTTGTGTTACAAGTTCTGGGTAACAATATTGTAGCCTTATCCATTCAAAGCCTGGAATTTCCTCTAGTTTTTTGCAAAGAGTTATAAGTTCTCTTTTCTTGTACAAATCAAACCCATAATTAGTTACATCTTGTGCAACAAGAATAATTTCTTTAACCCCTGCCTCTGCAAGTCTTTTTGCCTCTTCTATAATATCCTCCATTGGCCTTGACACATATTTGCCTTTTATGTTTGGTATAGCACAATAAGCACATCTATTGTTGCACCCTTCTGCTATTTTTAAATAAGCAATATGCGATGGTGTTGTAAGCACGCGCGCACAGCCATCAAAAGGTTTTTGGGCTGTTTGGTTGTATAATGAATAGATTATACTAACAATATCTACATTTTCTTTTGCCGGGACAACATAATCTGCACATTCTGTTAGTTCCTTTTTATACATTTCTTTATATCTAGTCAAACAACCTGTAACGATAACTTTTTCTAAATTGTTTTGTTTTAATTTGTTTACAGAAACAATTTCTCCAATAGCTTCATCTCTGCTTGCTTGCAAAAAAGCACAAGTGTTAATTATTATAATATTCGCCTCGTTTTCGTCTGCAGTTATTTCAAAACCAGCAAGACGAATGTTTGCAATTAATTTTTCTAAATCAACACGATTCTTATCACAACCAAGTGAAATAAAACCTATCTTCTTTTTTAATACATCAATTTTTGACATTATTCTAAATCTTCCACTTCTCCATAAATATCTGTAAATTGTTCCATTGAAATTAATACTTGACGCTTATTGCTAATAGGTTCTGAAATATAATGCATTTTTTCCATAGCATCTATAAGTGAGCCCGCTCTATTCCAGCCAAGACGCAACCTACGCTGTAACATAGATGCAGAAGCCTGCCTTGTTTCTACAACAAGTTTTAATGCGTGAACAAACATTTCATCTGTTTCTGCAACATTTCTTGGCGCAACAACTGGTTTAGTTGCTTGTTCTTTTTGATTTTCTTGGCTTTCAAACATTATGTTTTCAATGTTCTCATCATAATCTGCTTCGTTGTTTTCTTTTATAAATTCAACAATATTTTTTACTTCTGGTGTATCTACAAATGGTGATTGTATTCTCTTTGGGCTTGAACCACTTGCACAATATAGCATATCACCTCTACCAAGAAGTTTTTCTGCACCGGCGGCATCAATAACTGTTTTACTATCTGTAAAACTTGATACTCTGAACGCAATACGAACTGGTAAGTTGTTTTTAATTGTACCTGTAACAACATCAATTGATGGTCTTTGTGTTGCAAGTACAAGGTGAATACCCGCAGACCTTGCTTTTGCTGCAAGCCTTTGAATTTTATCTTCTACATCACGCTTTACAACCGCCATCAAATCTGCAAGTTCATCTACAACAATTACAATATATGGCATTTTATCTCTTTCGCCAGACTTAACTTCTGGGCTAGAATTATATTCACTTATATCTCTTAATTTAACTTGTTGGAACACTCTATATCTGCGTTCCATTTCGTTTACTGCCCAGTTTAGTGCACTTGCCGCTTTATCTGGTTCTGTAATAACACTTGGAAGCATTAAGTGAGGAATACCCTCGTAAATTGCAAACTCTACCTTCTTTGGGTCAATTAATATAAGTTTAACATCTTCCGGTGAGTTTTTATAAAGCAAACTTAAAAGCATAATATTTAAGCATACACTCTTACCTGAACCTGTTGAACCAGCAATTAGCATATGTGGTGCTTTGGCTATATCACAGAATTGGTAATTTCCAAAAATATCTTTACCAAGTACAAAACTTAATGGTTTGCTTGCTTGTTTATCAAACTCGCCCTTTTCAAACGCTTCTCTAAACCCAACTGTTGCAGGTTTTTCGTTAGGGACTTCTATACCAACAGCATTTTTACCTGGAATTGGTGCCTGAATTCTTATACCTTCTTTAGATGCTAGTGCCATTGCTATATCATCTTGATATCTATATATGCTCTTTACACTAATACCAATTGGCATTGTCATTTCGTACATTGTAATTGATGGGCCGACAATAACATCATTAACTTTTGCAGGAATTTTAAAACTTGCAAGAGTTTTTTCTAATATTTGCGTCTTTTCTACAGTATCTGCTTTAATACCAGATAGGTCAGTAGATTCTACTTTTAAGAAAGTAATTGGTGGTTTAAAGTATTTCTTAGGTTTCTTCTTTTCTACCTTTGGAGGCTCTATTTTAACTTCTATAGGTTTTGGTGCTGGTTTTTCTTCTTTTACATCTTGATGTATATCTTTTATAGAAGCAAAGAAATTTTCGCCTGAATTATCTTCATCTTCTTTATCTTCATCAACAAAACTATTTGTATCATCGCCATCAAATACATTATGAGAAGGCATAAACCTTTGAGTTATAATTGAAGAATCTTCATCGTTTTCTTTGATATCATCTTCTATACCATAACTATGTGTTTGATGCAATACATCTTGAAGTTCTTTTTCTTCTTCGTTTTCTTCTTCATCAAAGGTATTAAAGTTAAACGAATTATCATTAAACGAATCAAAACTATTATCTAATGTAGAATAAGAATCTTCTTCGTTTTCTTCTCCGCCAACAATTTCAACTGCATTATCTGCATCGTTATAGTAGTCGCCACGAATTAATGTACCCTTTTGCGTACTCTTTGGAATTGTACGGTTTAAATATTCTATAGATGCCTGTTCTTCTTCTTTTACTTTTCTTGTAGAAGATGAAGTCGCCTCGTAAGAATCAGACACAAGTTTCGCACTCTTTTTTCTATCTTCACTCATATACTTTTGCAAATTATCTTGCAAGTAACCATCAGACATAGAACTGCTATAAGTAGATTGTTTTTCTGGGAATAGCGTATTCATTGCATTGCGTTTTGCAGAAGAATCTCCGTACAATATATCATAAGCATCATTTTTACTAGTTTCTTCTCTATTAGGTGTTAAGCCTAAAATTTCTTTTACTTTTTGGCTTTGTTCCTCCGCTTCTTTTCTAGATTGTTCATCTTCTAAATTTTCCAATTCTTCCGCTTTATTTGCTCTCACATTTTCTTTTTTATCTTCTTGCATTGCCTTTTGAACATCTATAATAGCCTTTTTAGAATCTGCATAATTGCGGTTTTGTTTACTTCTCATAATTTTGTTCATTTTGTAGAAATAATTATCAATAGCAAAGGCTATTAGAACAACAAGAATAATTGAAAATACAATATATGTTGCAACTTCATGCAATAAATATCTTACAGGGAAAACAAACAAGCCAATAATAACCCCGCCAGGCGATAAATTTGTAGAATATACTTCACTCAAATAATTACCATAACTAGAAAAATCGTAAGTTCTTGTAAAAATCATTTGAAAAATTGCAAGTATTGCTAGGAATATTCCTATACAAAAAGCAAAACTTTTCCCATCTAAAGAAAAAGTTTTGTTCGCAAGTTTAAGTGAACACCAGCATATTAACAAAATAATAATTGGATACATTACAAGCCCAAACGCCCCTATTATAAAATGCTTATAAAACCCTAAAAAGTTTGTTAGCATACAAAATAGCGTAACACATAAAAAACCTAACACAATTGCATATATTTGTTTTTTGTTTTTATTATTAAGTCGTTTAGCCATATATACCTCTTTATTTGTTAAATGTTATGTTGTTCTTATATAACAATATATTAATATATAACTAACTAATTATATCATAATAAAGAGAATAAATACAAATAAAAATAGGCAATTTATTGCAATATTCTAGTTTTTTTGAATACAATCATACAAACCAAAGTGCAAATTAAAAGAGCAAAAGCCACATCAGATAAGAAATGGTCGCCAGCAAGCAAGCGTGAAAACATTGTTAAAAATATAAAACCGATAATCACAGAGTTAAATATAACTTGCTTTTTCTTGCTAATATTACTATTGTTAAATAATGCAATAAGTGGCAAAAGAGAACATACTGCAGTTGTATGGCCAGAATAAAAAGACTTGTATCCAGAAAAGAAATGAGGTTGCCAAAAAGGACTAAAATCTGCAGTTGAAAGAGATGCTATTAAATCTGTATATCTTGGCCTACCCCACAAATATTTTATTCCTTGATTTAACACATAAATAATTGCAATAAATATTAAAAACTTAATGCAAAAACTTTTGTATTGCATAACTTTTTCTTGCGGAATTTTTGCGCAAACAATCCACATTATGTACACAATTAAAACACTTACAAATATCGCACAAATTAAGAACCACTTAGCATCATATATTTTATAAAAATCATAAAAAACCAAAATTACTGCGCCAACAATTTCACAAACTTTTAGCACTGTAAACCAAAAGGTGTTTTTATCTTTATTGCTTTGAAATAACATAACCAAACAAAACGCACTTAAAAAAGTCATAAATGTTTGCCCCATTATTTCTAAAATTGTTGAAAAAGCATTTTCTCCCACATATAAGCCTTGCGTAATATTTAAATCTAAAAATGCGCCAATAACAATTAAAATGCACGCAACACTTATACAAACAATACTACAAATTTTATTCATTAACTACAAAACCTCACAATAGCATAAATAATTACAAACAATGAAATAATCCCCACTATAATATTAAAAATTAGTGATTTGATATAAAGAGATTTTTTAAACTTTTTTTCTTCTTCATAACTAGCAAAATAACCTAATTCATATTTTTTTCTATATTCAATTTCTTGCCTTACTTGTGGCGATAAATAGATATAATCTTTATAAATTTTAAAAACTTTATACCAACTTGCATAGCACAACATAATTAAACCCAAAAGAAAAAAGCCAAAAGCAAAATAGGCTATTATACTTGTTTGAACTGAGCGTAAAATCAAATAAAACACACAGCCAATAATAAGCGGTACTATATAAAACCAGTTAATGTGCTTATGAAAAAAACTCATAAAAATATATCCTTTTATCTCTAATTGTTATTTTTTGCCCTTAAAATAGTCAAAACACGCTCAAACTCTTCTGGTAAAGGTGCATTAAATTCCATTTGCTTGTTTGTCCTTGGATGAACAAGAACAAGTTTATAGGCATGCAAAAGTTGCCCTTGCACTTTAAACGGGTTTTTGGGTGCACCATACACAAAATCACCAACGATTGGTATATTCAAATATTTGCTATGTACCCTTATTTGATGCGTTCTGCCTGTTTCTAGTTCATATTGCATAAGACTATAAAGTCCAAATTTTTCAACAAGTTTATAATGCGTTGTAGCAATTCTTCCCTCACCTTCAGAAACAACTGCCATAATTTTTCTATCTTTTTTGCTTCTGCCTATGTAAGTTGTAACTACGCCTTCTGCCTTCTGTGGTGCGCCATGCACAAGTGCCATATAACAACGCTTGCAAGTTTTTTGTTTTATTTGTTCACTTAAAGAATTGTGAGCCATATCATTTTTAGCAACGACCAAAAGCCCTGTAGTATCTTTATCAATGCGGTGAACAATGCCCGGGCGAATTGTACCATTTATGCCACTTAAATCCTTAATGTGATACAAAAGCGCATTTACAAGTGTGCCAGACAAATTGCCAACTGCAGGATGAACAACCATACCTTTTGCTTTATTTATTACAACAATATCGCTATCTTCATAAACAATATCAATATCAATGTTTTGAGGAGTTAAATCATATTCTTCCGGTTTAGGAAAACTTATTTTTATAACATCATCAATTTTTAATTTAGTACCACTTTTTACAACTTTATCATTTACTGTAACAAAACCTGTTGTTATTAGTTTTTTTAAATAACTGCGAGTGTTTTCGGTAAAAATGCTAGATAGTGCAATATCCAGCCTTTCATCTTTTTCTTTATCTGTTACTTTTATAATTTCATAATCCAAATCTTGCATAAACACCCTAAGTTATAAATACACTATCATATCATATATCAAAATGCCAACTAGTAATACAAGTGTGCAAACGCCTGCAATAAAGGCAGTTTTTTGTCTTTCCTCGCGTGACATACGATATCTAACAACCCCATCATCAGCAATATATTTTAAATCTTCCCTGTCCTCTTTTAATTTGTCATAAACCAAATTAATTCTGATATCTTGGCTTTCTATATCAAAAATAGATTGCTTGCCATATTTTTTTCTTATTGCCTTTAAAAGCGTAAACATTAAAACAGCAAAAACACACGCAAGCAAACAAGCAATTAAACAGTACTGCCAAGTATATTGCATTACCTCTGCCTGAGAGTTTGTTACTGCCAATATAAAGTTAACAGTTACAACAACAAAATTTGATGCAAAGTGCGCTATAACAGAATACCATATGTTGCCTGTATAATAATAAATAAAGCCAAAAACTGTTCCCATTATTAAAGGATAAACAAATTGTTGCGCACTTTGATGGCATAGTGCAAAAACAAGAGCAGAAATTAACACAGCGCATACACCGTGAATATGCTTTTTGCAAGAATTTAAAAGCCCTCCTAAAATTACGCCTCTAAACAAAAACTCTTCACATATAGCAGGCAATGCACAAAAGAAAATAACATACAAAATGTAATTGCCAAAATTATCAACATTAAATGGCAACGAATTTGATTTTGAATACCCTAAACCTTGCAACCCTTGAGTTGTCATTGTGATAAATGCGTTTAAAAGTAAAAGCGCCATAACCGCAATTAAAATGCTTATAAGTACCATTTTATAGTTGCATTTTTTTGCTTGAATAAATTGTGTTTGTTTAATTTTTTTATCGCCATAATACTCTTTATTGCGTTTATTTTTCCATTTAATAGCAATAAAAACATATAAGCCGTAACCTAGTATAGACATACTAGAATATAGGCAATAGACAATTGGCATATCATAAATTTCTTCATGAGATAAACCTATTAAAGATAAAACAATTAGTGCCATAAGAGCAAGAACAATTGGTACACACAACCCACCAAGCAAAATACTTATAACAGATGTAAATGGGCTAAAACCTGTTTTACGCATAAGAACACACTGTTCTTCTTTATCTGTTAATTTTTCAACATCAATAAATTCTTCTTTTTCATCAACTTGTTTTGCTACATTTTTTATCGTTTTGTTTTTCTTTTTTTGTTTAGCCATACACTGCCCTCTTTTTGATATTTTTATTGTATAAAATCTTTCTTTTATTATATATTATCGCTCAATAAAAATCAAACAAAACAAACATTTTTTTATCTTTACGCATAAATAGTATTATCACTACAAAAAGGAAAATGTTTATGTGCGGTATTTATGGCTACATTAGCACTGAAGATAAAAATCTATCGTGGAGTTTAAACAGATTAGAGATGCTAGAATACAGAGGTTACGATTCTAGCGGAATAAGTTCTCTAACACAAAACGGTTTTGATATTTACAAAAGCACTGGATACATTTCAAACTTATATAAGGAAGTTAAAAATAAAAAAGGCAAAAATGTTATTTGCCATACTAGGTGGGCAACGCACGGCAAAATAAGCACAGAAAATTCGCACCCGCACAAAACTGGCGATGTATGTATTGTACATAATGGAATTATAGATAATTATAATGAATTAAAAAAAACATACAATTTACAAGATGTTTTAAAAAGCGATTGTGATAGCGAAATTATTAGCGCAATAATTGATATTCAAATATCCAAGTATAATAAAGATATTTTTAGTATTATTGACGCATTATGTGCTCTTAATGGCTCATATGCAACATTAATCCAAATTGCTGGATTAGATAATATTATTTTTGGTGCAAAAAACAAGTCTCCTCTGTATATAGGAAAATCAAGCCACGGATACATATTTTCTTCAGATTTAATTGCATTTCAGGGAATTGTAAAAGAATATTATGAACTTGATGATGGCGAAGTTTTTGTTGCAACCGCTAATGATGTGAAATTTTTTAATTTATATAAATTACCACTAAATAAAAGCACAAAAAAATATGAGGATATTAATTTTTCTTCATCAATTGGTAAATTTAGTTGTTTTTTAGAAAAGGAAATAAATGATATTCCAAAAGCATTATGCGATACATTATTTAATTACCAAAATGAAACTTTAAATATCCCAAATTTAACTAATTACGAATGCTTACACCTTGTTGCTTGTGGCACAGCATATCATTCAGCCCTAATGGGTAAATATATTATAGAAAAGCATTTAAAAATCCCTTGCTACTGCCACATTGCTAGCGAGTTTTTATATGAAAATTTTTTAGAACAAAGAAAATGCTTATTTGTTTTTATTAGCCAGAGCGGAGAAACTTTTGACACCTTGCAATGCGTAAAAAAAGTTAAAAATTTAAAATATAAAACTCTTGCAATAACAAATACAAAACACAGTCAAATAACAAAAATTTGCGATTATTGTTTACCTATATACGCTGGAAAAGAAGTTAGCGTTGCTTCTACCAAAGTATACAACTGTACAATCCTTGCTTTTTTCTATTTATGCAAAGCAAAAAACTTACAAATAGATGCTAAATTGCTTTTTAAAATAATTAACAGAACAGACGAAAAAAATCTTGCAGAAAAAATGTACAAAGCAAAAAACATTTTGTTTATTGGCAAATGTGAAGATTATGTAACATCACTAGAAGCATCACTAAAATTTAGAGAACTAACTTATCAAAACTGTGCAAGTTTTGCTTGTGGAGAATTAAAACACGGCACACTGTCTGTTGTAGATTGTAACGCACTAGTTATTGCATATTTAACAGATATAAAATATACCCCAGCAATTAACACTGCCCTACAAGAAGTAAAAGCAAGAGGAGGAAAAACCGCCTTAATTACATCTATAGAAGGTTGCAACAATTGTGCAGATATTATAATAAATTTAGAAACAAACAAAACAATGCCTATTGAATTGTATAGCATTATACCCATGCAAAAAATTGCACTATTTGCTTGCCAAAATTTAGGTTTAACACCAGACAAACCAAGAAATCTTGCTAAAAGTGTAACAGTGCAATAAATTTTTATCAAAGGTTCTTGACATAGTTATTTTGGCGTGTTATACTAAAAATTGATGACAATAATATAAGGGGTAAAAGTAATGAAATTGACAAAAAATTTTAAAAATGCAGAGCCTATTCCTTATTGGAAAATAGCACTTCATTCTGGTGATAGTGATTATTTGAACAGAATTAAAAATCAAGAAGCAAAAGAGGCTAAAAAGAACAAGAATAAACAAAAAAATGAACAAGATGAAAAAAACTTAGAACAAAAAAGAGCATAACAAAAAAGAACCTTACAAAGGTTCTTTTTTATTTTTTATCTTCAGAATTTTGTTCCGCTTGAACTTCTTTATCTCCTGTATTATCCGAAGTTTTATCTTCATCTTCACCAGCCATTTGCCTTACAATTTCGTCTTCTTTTGCCTGGTTCCACTTATATCTATTATAATATTTAGGATACTTTCTCTTAAAGTAAACTTGCATTGCTTTATTTCGCTTATTACCATAAAAAGCATCATACAAAACAAGAATTAAACCTTGAAGCACAAATGAATAATAAGTTAATATTCTCCATAAAAGCAAAGCCCAGAAACTTGCTCCCGCAAACAGCGTTGCAAATAGTGTTGCAAAAGAAATTTCTGCCATACCACTACCGCCTGGCAAAGGAATAAAACTTGATGCTAAATCAATCATAAGAGCAGCTGAAAACGATAAAAACCACATTGAAACATCTGGTGCTCCACCAAAACCTAGATAAATAAAGTATGGTGTAGTATATTGAGCAAACATATATATTAAGCTTGCTAAAACCATTTCTAAAAGAAGCCAAGGTGATTTAGAGAAAAACTTTATTGTCTTTTGATATTCTTCTACAATTTTTAAAAGTTTTTCATATTGTTCGTTATAATTTTTAACAATTCTCATTTTGTGCAAAAGTTTTAAAATGCCCAGCACAGTTTTTTTGCCAAAAGAACCAATTGATAAAAATATAAGTAAAACAACTAGTATAAAGTTAAAGCCAAACCCTATCCAGCACGCGCCCTGCACAATGTTAGACGCTAGGTTATCTGGCAATTGAGGGTTACTAAATGCCACAATAAGAACAACAAGGCAAAATATTGCAAACACTAATTGATGAACAATATATTTTGCAACAGGAATTGACACACTATGGCTTGCCTTTAACCCGCGTGAAGCTAAATAATATGCTTGAAAAGGTTGACCACCAGTTGAAAAAGGTGTTATATAATCATAATACTTTCCGTATGCAGCCGTTTTATAGGCAAGTATTGGACGTGACATTTTTGTTGATTTTTTAATAAGTGAAAAAAATCTCCACGCCTCTGCAAATGTCATTGCAACAAAGCACAAAACAGCCAGAGCTAAAAACCCATAATTAAAAGATATACCTGTAAGTGGCGTATAATTTTCTTGATTTAATAAATTTAATAAAATTGCAACAACGATTACAATATTGATGACAACAAAAATAAATGACCAAATTTTTTTTCTAGGGCTTCTATCTTTTTTAATTAAATCTTTACTTTTGTTAATCTTTTCGCCAAAACTTTCATCATCTACAATTTGAGCAATATCATCTTTTTCTTGCGACTTTTGATGATATTTTACTAATGTTGGGTCTAAAACTTCTTTGTTTTTTTCTTCAATAGTGCAGTTTTCTTTTTTTTCTGCATTATCGTTTTTTATATCGTCTTCTTGCACTGCATTATCTCCTTTTATATTATTCTTCCACCATATTATATAATGTTCCTACTCTATCTTGCCAAGCAAGGTCAAGGAAGAAATGTGTTCCCTCAACTAAATCACAAGAAAGCAAGTGCTCTGTAACTTCCATTACAGCGACCCTTGGTGTATTATTGTTTTCGCTTAAATGCGCAAGAACAAACTGCTTACAACCACGCTTTACAAATTCTTCTATATATCCAGCGCATTGTACATTGCTTAAATGCCCATTATTACTTGTAATACGCTTTTTTAATGCCTGTGAATAATTTGGATTACCTTGAAGCAGTGATATGTTATGATTACTTTCAATTATAATCAAATCGCAATTGTTAAAGAAATCAAAATTAGATTTATCTATATAACCCGTATCTGTTACAATGGCAAACTTGTTGTTTTTTTCTTTAACGCTAAAGCCTACACAACTGTTAGAATCGTGACTTAATAAAAATGGCCTAATAACACAAGAAGATATTAAAATATCGTTTAAGTAAAACAGAACAAACTTACTTGCTGGCAAACCAGTTTTTTGCACCATAACATCAAGGTTCTGATTATATATGTATGGCGTAATGTTATATTTGTTTACAATTTTGCTTAAACCCGCAATATGGTCTGAGTGTTCATGCGTGATAAAGATAAAATTTATGTTAGATAAACTTTCGCCTATTTGGTTAAGCCTTTTTTCTGTTTCTTTTATAGAAAGCCCGCAATCTATCAAAAACTTTACATCTTGCGTTTGAACATAGGTACAGTTGCCTTTACTTCCACTTGATAAACAACAAACTTTCATTTTTGCTCCTTAATAAAATAAAACCACAGACTACCCAAGTAATCTATGGTAAAGTATAGCAAAATAAAAATAATAATACAAGCATTAAAAGTAAAAAATAAATAAAATTTTAAGCGTTTATTTAATATAAATAAAACTAATACCCTCTGGCAAAACTTTTGTAGCGCTATCTATAAACCCAAACGGGAAAAAGCTCAACAATTCTGCAATTTCTGGCTCTGGCCTTTGAACAAATTTTTGTTCTTCAATATCAAACCTATACTCTTTTTTTTCAAAATCGTCTATCGCAGGTTTTGTATATTCTTGAGCACTCGCAGTGTATGCTTGTTCGTCATTTCCATTAAAGAAAAATGGCATAAACCCTAAAATAAAGGCAAGCGGGAAAATAAAAAAGAATAAATTTTTCATAATTACACAATCTCCATCAATCATAATTTGTGTAAAAATGAATTATTTATTCTTTATTTTATTATTTTGCCACTATCTTCGTTTTGTTCAAGTTGTGCATTATCTTCATCTCCGCCACCGCTAGACTTTTTATCCGTTTTAAAAGCCTGAATTATGTACCAAATACAAATTAAAACAAGCCCAACAACAAGGCACATATCTGCAATGTTAAAAATTGGAAAAGACATAAAAGTTGTTTTTATAAAATCGCGAACAGCACCTAAAAACAACCTATCAAACGCATTGCCAAGCGTTCCGGCAAGAGTTAGACAAAAGCCAAAGTAATAAAGCAAGTTTTTGCCTTTATTAAAAAAATAGTTAAAAGCAAAACACGCAATTGCAAAAACAACTGAAATAATACCTAAAATAAGTGTTGCACTATCTTGCCCAGCAAACATACTCCATGCAGCACCTTTATTTAGCGTATAAGTAAAATCTAAAAACCCGGGGATAAATGTTACACTATCCCCCAACGCAATATGAGTTTGCACTATATACTTAGATGCAATATCCACAAGCATAAGCACCGCAATTATAGCATATAAGATGAGATTTGTTTTAGAAAAGAATTTTTTTAATACACGCATCTATCTTTTCCTTCTAGACTTTTCTTGCATATTAATAGCCATACCCTTAGGAACAAGGATATAAGAATCGTTTTGCCACTCGCTCATATTGGCTCCCATAACAAAAAGGCCACCTTGCAAGTACTTCATAATATACTTAAAATCTCTTCTCTTAACTTTTTTAAAACTTGCAATGCAAGGAGAATTCCCAGACAAGTGCCTTAAAACTTGTCTAACATCTTCTTCATCGCTTACTTTAAAAATTGTAAAAGACGCATTTTGGCTAGGTGCAGAAAAATTGTTAGAAAAACTATCTAATTGGTTACTTGTATTTGGAAGTGAATAATTATTATCTTCATCTTCTTCATAATTGTTAGATTTGTAGTTTAGCGTATCAGACCTTTCAGAATTAGAAAGTTCTTTAAGTGAAGATAAATCATCTTCATCATCAAAGTTGAAGTTATTATCTTCATTTTCTTCTTCATCTAATTGAACATCATCTTGATTTTGTTCATCTTCTTTTACTTCTTTATCTTTGGTAAGCCAATCAATAAACCCCATATTTTTCTCCCTTTACTATACTAATTTTTTAACATAACTTCTTCTTGTTTTGTGTTGCTCTCTTTCAAAATGCTCCCAAACTTGCTGAATTTTTGTGTTGTTTTCTAAACAGAAGTTTGTTTCGCAGTGTTCTATATTCAACTCTATCATACCATTTAAAAGCCTATCAATTAAAACAGCAACTATGCCAGATTTTTGGAATTCTGGTTTAACGCCAATAACTGCCATATCCATAACTTTAGGGTGCTTTATTGCCTTAATTAAGCCAACAATTCCCTTAGGAGTTAAATGTCCGTTGCACGCTTTAACCGCCTCATTAAGTGCTGGCATACCTATACCAAATGCAACAGGTTCTTCTTTTTCATCTAAAATTAGCATACAAGCCTTAGGAATTAGAACCATTTTAAACTGTGCTATCATATTTTTACGCATTGCCTCAGTAAATGGGACTGTGCCATAAAGCCCATCATAACATTCATCTAAAATTTCAAAAACCTTATCGCTATATTTATCTAAAAATGAACTTATATTTTTAATTTCTGCAACATGCAAATTGTATCTTTTAAGAGCACCTTGAGCAAGGCGTCTTAACTTTTGGTCAATTTCGCGAGGGGCAAAAAGTTTAAATTCTAACCAATCAACCTCTTTTTCATATCCACACTGCTCAATTAATTTTGGATAATATTCATAATTGTAAGCCTCTTCATAAGTGGCATATTCCCTAAAGCCTTTAACAAGCATACCCATACGCTCTAAATCAGAAAAACCAAGCGGACCACAAATTGTATCCATTCCCTTTTGTTTTGCCCAATTTTCTGCAGTATCTAGTAGCGCTTTTGCAACTTCTAAATCGTCAATAGTATCAAACCTTATAAATCTAGCGCGTTTTTCGCCAGTTTTTTCATTAGATTGCCTTTGTATAATGCCAGAAATTCTGCCAACCATTTCCCCATCACGATAAGCGTTAAAATAAACAGCCTCGCTATTTTCGTAATAATAATAGTCTTTAGAAAAAATCTTTTTCTCATCAGAATAAAGTGGTGGCACATAGTAATGGCAGTTTTTATACAACTTATCCGGAAAAGTTAAAAACTCTTTCTGCATTTTTTTGTTTGTTACTTCTTTAACTTCTATCATAAAATTAACCTCAAAAAATGAATATGTAAAGCATTGTTATAAAATAACAATTATATCAAGTATTATATAACAAAAATAAAACTATGGCAAGCAAATAAAAAAGATTATAAATTTTACTTTAAAAAGAATAAAACAAAAAATATATGCGTAAACTAACAATGAACTATATAAAAGGAGAAAAAAATAATGCGAATAATAAATCTAATAG
>CAVFEO010000015.1:0-16023 GCA_963621425.1 bacterium
CATTTTGCCAATTAAATCTAAGGCATCATCGTAGGTAAAGCTAACCAATATTTTATTTACAAGTTTTTTGAATTCTTTTTTTTGGCGTTTTTCATTATTTTTTACACTTTAAATCTTCCTCTAAAAGTTTTTGTCTATATTCTTTTATAAAAAAATCAATAACGGAAGAATCAAACTTTTGCTTTTCAGCAATAAGTTCTGGCGTAGCTTTCACTTTTATTGGTTCAGATTTTGTAAACTTCTTGCTTTTAACATCTCTGTAAGCAATAAAACCAATTTCAACTTTAGTCATAGCTGTTTTCTCCTGTTATTGAATTTTATCTATTGACAAATGCATTTTTATATGTTACACTGATAGCAGAAATAACTTCAGAGATATAATCTCAGGGCTGAGTTAATGACTCGGCGGTAAGTTGTTTCTTTTTTTGTTTAAAAATTCATCCACCTTTATTTCATCTTCTTTATGTAAATGATAATTACTTAGTGGTTCAAAATTTACAGTTTTATCTTTGCGTAATTCTTTGCGTAAATAAGCATTTCTGGCATCTTTTGGTTTAGGATTAGTAATTTGTATATTTTTTCTTCGCTTTTTACCTTTTGTAGGACTTTCTGTAAATCCCATAAAAATATGCTTTTTTGTGCCATTTTCAATAATTGTGTTAATAATTAGTTTAGGATGCTTTACGCCTTGTTCTTTTTTCTTATATCTTTTAAAGAAATACTTTGTACTATACTCAGGCTTTTTGGAAGCCTGTTTTTTCTTTTGTATAGACCTTATTTTTTCAATATTGCTTTTCTTTGGCATAATGTAAACCTTTATTCATTTGCAACTTTTTTGTCTATCAAGTCATCAATAGAGCAATTGAATAGCTTAGATAATTTAATCAGCATGTCATATCTTGGTTTTGAATTACCAGTTTCCCACATTGAAACAGTTGTTCTTTCAATATTTAATGCGTTCGCCAATTCTGTTTGCGTCATTTTTTTTGACAAACGCAGTGATTTTATATTCATTATTAGACCTCTTTTGTCAGTATTCTTGACTAAATTTACATCATAAAATATATTTTGTCAACAATATTGACATAAATTTTTAAAAAATATTTTGAAAAAGTCAATTAATTTGACATAATAGACTTGAGGTGTGATATGAAGTTAAAAGAATTTAGAAAGAATGCAGGTATAACACAAGAGAAATTATCTAAGAAAATAGGAGTTTCTCGTTCTACAATTGCGATGTGGGAAACTGGAGCAAGTGAACCAGATTTACAAACACTTACCAATATTGCAAAAATTTTAAATTGTTCAGTTGAAGAATTGCTTGGTGTTTATGTTGAATCAAAGTCAAAAGTTGGTATTAAAGTACCTGTGCTTGGCTCTATCCCTGCAGGTATTCCATTAGAGGCAATAACAGATATTTTAGATTACGAAGAAATTCCAGAAAAAATGGCAAAGAGCGGGGAGTATTTTGCTCTTAAGGTAAAAGGCGATTCTATGGCGCCAAAAATTTTGAATGGCGATATTGTTATTATTCGCAAGCAAGAAGATGCAGAATCTGGCAATATTTGCGTTGTTATGGTTAATGGATATGATGCAACTCTAAAAGAAATAAAAAAAGACACTGCTGGTATATGGGTGTTACCATACAATCCAAACAGTGATTTTAAGCCAACTTTTTATAGCAAAAAAGAAATTGAAGAATTACCAGTACGCATTATTGGCGTTGCTGTAGAAATTAGAAGAAGTTTGTAAGGTTGTAAACAATGAATGCTGTAATTTATGCCAGGTATTCCAGCGATAAGCAAACAGAACAGAGTATTGAGGGTCAGTTGAGAGTTTGCCAGGAATATGCTGAAAGAAATGATATAACAATTATTGATGAATATATAGATAGGGCAATGACTGGCACTAACGATAAAAGGCCAGCCTTTTTGCAGATGATTGAAGATTCTGAAAAAAAACAGTTTGAATATATTCTGGTATATAAATTGGATAGGTTTTCTAGGAACAAGTATGATAATGTTATTTACAAACATAAACTTGAACAGTACGGCGTTAAGGTTATTTCTGCAACAGAAGTGATTTCAGATACTCCAGAGGGGCATTTAATGGAAGGACTACTAGAAATGTTTGCCGAAATGTATTCGCGCGAATTAAGCCAAAAGGTTAAGCGTGGTATGCGTGAGAGTTTAATTAAAGGTAATTCTATAGGTGGGCAGTTGCTTTATGGATATAAAGTTGTTGATAAAAAAATACAAATAGATGAGGAAAAAGCAAAATTTGTTAGATATTTTTTTGCAGAATATGCAAAAGGTAAGAGTAAAGTTGATATTATTAACGAATTGAATTCAATGGGTGGTAACTTTAACAGAAATTCTTTTCAAAACACCTTAAGCAATAAAAAATATATAGGCATTTATGATAATGGGGAAGTTGTAAACAATAATTATTACCCACCAATAATATCTGAAGAAGTTTTTAATGCAGTTCAACAGCGATTAGTAGTTAATAAGCGATTATCTGCACAAAAGAAATCTAAAGAGAATTTTGTATTAACAGGTAAGCTTTTTTGTGCAAAATGTGGAGCTTCAATGGTTGGCACTAGCGGTAAGAAATCATATTTTTATTATGTTTGCACTTCTAGGTTTAGAAAACACACATGCGATAAAAGCATAGAAAAAAAAGAAGATATTGAATCTTTTATTGTTGAACAGACATTGTTGAGAATAAAAAAGGATAAAGAAGAAATTATTCAGGGAATGCTTAAACAATGGAGTAAGCCAGAAAGTGATTTTAGGATAAAAGAGTGCGAAAGAAATATAAAAAGAGTAGAAAAAGAATTAGATACATGCTTTGAACTATTATTAAATAATAGCAACAATCAAGAAATGATTAAAAGGATAAATGAAAAAGCTGATTCTTTAACAGTTTTAAAAGAAGATTTAGAAAAAGAAAGAGATAGATTAACATTCGCAAAAGGAATTGCAAAAACAGAACAAAATTTGAGAGCTTCTATAAATGCTTTTTTAGAGAAAAAACCAGAAGATATATCATACAAAGAAAGAATAATTAAGCATTTTGTTAACACCGTTTATGTTAGTGATGAAGAACTAACTGTTTTTTATAATGTTTTTAAAGAAAAAAGTCCGAACACAATCCCTTATGAGGAATATGTTCGGATATTAAATGGAATGGTGGACCATCGGGGGCTCGAACCCCGGACCCACTGATTAAGAGTCAGTTGCTCTGCCAACTGAGCTAATGGTCCATAGTCAGTTATATGTATAAGCCTAGTAAGCTAAAAGCAACTAAACTTTATTTTAGTGTGGTGCGCATGAGAAGACTTGAACTCCCACTCTTTCGAACTAGATCCTAAGTCTAGCGCGTCTGCCAATTCCGCCACATGCGCAAAATTTATTACCAAAAGGTAAGTGGTGGCTCATCGGGGACTCGAACCCCGGACACCTTGATTAAAAGTCAAGTGCTCTACCGCCTGAGCTAATGAACCATAAAACAACGAATAAAACTTTTTTAAACCAGAAGTGGCTGGGGTGGAAGGATTTGAACCCTCGTATGCGGGAGTCAGAAACCCGTGCCTTACCACTTGGCGACACCCCAATAATTAGGATGCAATTTACATAAAGTAAATAGTGGCTGGGGTAGCTGGATTCGAACCAACGGTGCTAGAGTCAAAGTCTAGTGCCTTACCACTTGGCGATACCCCAACGAAATGGGGTGGAAGGAGAGACTCGAACTCACGACCCCTGGGACCACAATCCAGTGCTCTAACCAACTGAGCTACATCCACCATGAATTGGTGCGCCAAAAGGGATTCGAACCCCTGACCCTCGCCTTAGAAGGGCGATGCTCTATCCAGCTGAGCTATTGGCGCGTATGGAGCGGGTGATGGGAATCGAACCCACACGGCCAGCTTGGAAGGCTGGAATTCTACCATTGAACTACACCCGCAAAAAGTCATTATTCGTTGGTAAAATTTTGAATGACTTTCTAAATAATAACACAAGATATGCAAAGTGTCAAGTGTAAAAATAAAATAGTTCTAAAAAATATCAAAAATTTTTAGAGCTTTTAATTACGACTTAAAAGCTCTTATTTCACTTTAAATTTTAAGATATACTGCTAGCAATTTGTTCAAATAGCATTTCTTTTTTTGCATCTTGGTCTTGATTTACATATCCAACGCAAAGAAGTAAACCATTAACACTTGTAAAAATTAAATTAATGTATATTTCGTGCAAAACTACCATAACTTTAACTAATTCTTTTCCGTTAGGGCTTACAAAGTTTTCTTTGCTTGCGATTATTGCATTTTGCTTTTCTAAATTAGCAATGTTTGCTTCAACACCTTTAGTTAGAGCAATCTCATTATTTTCATAAGTAGCATCATGTGTAACATTAAAACTTTCTGCTTCAGAAGCTTTTGCATCAACAAACAAAAAAAGTGTTTGATTTTGTGCTGTTTGGTCTAAACCTATTTGAGCATAGTGCTTTTTGTCAACAAGACTATAGTTTTCTGGAACTTCAATAGATATGTTTTTTTCTTCGTTAAGATATTTTTTCATTTTATTAACCTCTTTAATCAAAAATTTTATTAAGTAGCAACATAATTTCATGTTTGCTTTTTACTTTTATTATTTCATCTCTAAATAACTTTAGTTTTTGGTCCCCTGCTAAATACCATAAAAGGTGTTTACGCATATGCTTGCATAATTGTTCTTCTTCCATATAATTACTTAAAACAGAAATGTGTTTTATAATCGCTTGCTTTTTTGTCATAGGTGGAGCAATACCTAAAATTTCGCTAAATATTCCAGGGTTTCCAAGCGCACCTCTGCCAACCATAACGCCAGCACAATTTGTTATTCTTTTTATTTCTTCATACGAAGTTTTATCAACAACATCACCATTTGCAATTACTGGAATGCTAACTGCTTTTACAACTTGAGCAATTAAATCCCAATTTGCTTTGCCAGAATAACCCTGTTCTTTAGTTCGTGCGTGTATTGTTATTGCACTTGCACCAGCATCTTCGCACATTTTTGCAAATTCTATAGCGTTTATATGTTCATCATCAATACCACTTCTAAATTTAACAGTAATTGGAACACTTGCATTTTCAACGCATTTTTGAATAATTAGTTTTGCTTTTTGCAAGTCGCCCATAAGGGCACAACCATCGCCATTGTTAAAAATTTTTGGCGCAGGGCAACCCATATTTAAATCAATCATATCGTATTGCGACCCAAAACTTTTAACAACTTTTGCTAAAATATTTTCATCATTGCCAAAAAGTTGAACAACCCTGCATTTGCAGTTTTTAGGAAAAGCGAGTAATTGTTTGGTTTTAGCTGAATTGTAATATAAGCCTTTTGCGCTAACCATTTCGCTAACGCACATTTCTGCACCAAACTCTTCGCAAACTTCTCTAAAGCCAACCTCTGTAACTCCAGCCATTGGAGATAGAAACAAACCATGTGTAAAATTTAAATTTGCAATTTTCATATTCATATTATACATTATAATAAATTAAAAATCAACTATATGTTAACAAACATTTTTTTAACCATAATTTAAAAGTTGACATATTATTAATTATTCAAATTTTATAAATTTAATTTGCTAAATAGTGTAAAAATGCTTGTATCATCTAAATCAAAATGATACAATTTAAAAGTTAGAATAATTTTATAAGGAGGACATAATATGCGTAGGTTAAAAAATGCTAAACTTAACAATAAAAGTGTAATTGTAAGATGTGACTTTAATGTTCCTTTAGATGATAAAGGCAATATAACAAGTTTTAAAAGAATTGATAGCACCAAAGAAACTATAGATTATTTGTTAAGTAAAAACTGTAAAGTTATATTATGTTCTCATATGGGTAGGCCAAAAGGCAAAAGAGATGAGTCTTTATCTCTTAAATGCGTGTATGAATATTTAAAGGCAATGTATCCGCATAAAGTTAACTTTTGTGCTTTTTTAGACGAGACTAGTATCAGTAATGCTAAAAAATTTATTACAAATGGGAATATTCTGTTGCTTGAAAATTTGAGGTTCGACGCTGGTGAAGAAAATAATAGTGAAGAGTTTGCAAAAATTCTTGCAAATGGGGTAGATGCCTTTGTGGATGAAGCTTTTGCAACATCACATAGAAGTTGTGCTAGTAATGATGCCATCAAAAAGTTTTTGCCAGCATATATGGGATTTAACTATGAAAAAGAAATAAAAGGCTTAACTTTTAAAGATAAACCTGCGCCGATTCTTGCTATTTTAGGTGGAGCTAAAGTAAGTGATAAAATAGAGTTAATTTCTAAAATGATTAATAAAGTTGATTATATCTACATAGGCGGTGCGTTGGCTCACACTTTTATGTATGCCATGAAGTATAACATTAATAAAAACATTGTTGAAATAGATAAAGTTAATTTGGCATTAAAATTGATTGATAAAGCAAAAAAACATAATAAAAAGCTTTTATTTCCGCTAGATGCTTATGCACTGGATAATGACGGGAATAAGGTTTTAAGAACATTAAATCAAATTAAAGAAACAGATGTTTGTTTAGATATTGGCGAAAAAAGCATAAAAGATATAAAAAATTTAATAGCAAAAGCAAAAACTATTTTTTGGAACGGTCCTATAGGCAAAGTTAGTGATGAAAGGTTTGCAAATGGCACAAAAGAAGTCGCTAAATGTTTGGCTCAATCTAAAGCGTTTACAATAGTAGGTGGCGGAGATACCGTTGCAGAAATAGAAAAATACAATTTACAAGATAAAATAAGTTTTGTTTCCACTGGCGGTGGGGCAAGTTTGAAATACATTCAAAAGGGATAAAATTAAATGTTGTTTATAGGGAATTTAAAAAATCATATACCAACACAGGATTATATAAATACTATTACTAGTTATCGCTACCAAGATGAAGTTTGGTTAGCTCTGCCTCTTGTGTATATTAGTAAATATGGTAATCAGTTAAAAAATGCAGGAATTAAAGTTGGTGCGCAATGTGTAGATTTGGAGCAAGACTTTGCAAACCGCGGAGAAGTGTTTGCCGAAATGCTTAAAGATGTTGGAACTGATTTTGTTTTTTTAGGGCATCAAATAGATAAAAAATATACAGCAAGTGATTATGAAAGAAAAAGGAAAAAAATTGCTAGCATAATAAATAATGATATGAAGGCTGTTGTTGCAATAGGTGAAACTTTAGAAGAAAGAGAAACAGGCAAGCTTTATCAAGTAATAGAAAAACAAATAAAAGAAATATTTAAAGGACTAGAGTGTGACTATAATTTTGATAATTTAATTATAGCTTATGAACCTAAATGGGCAGTGGGAACAGGACTTTCAATTTGTACAGATGATTTAGAAACAATAATTAGAAATATAGAGTCTATGGTTGAATCTTACGGTAAAGACAAGTATAAAGTTGTTTTTGGTGGAAGTTGCAATGTTGATAATACACCAAGATATGCAAATATTTCTGGTATTGATGGGTTTGTCCTTTCAACTGCAAGTTTAGATGCTAAACAATTTGCCCGTATTTTGTGCGGAATAAAAAAACTTTAGGAGAATTATGAAAAAATTGTGTCTTGCCATAATGGATGGCTATGGGATAAATGAAAAAAGCCATAAAATTGCAAAAGTGCAGGGTGGGTCGCTACTAACTGGTAGCAAATTATCAAGCCCTGCAATTTTTCAAAATAGTGCAGACCCATCTGATGCTGTGTGTAGTGCATCAAATGCAGATTTTATTGAATTATTTAATAAAAATCCGTATACATTGTTAGAAGCTAGCGGTGAGGCTGTTGGTTTGCCAAAAGGTCAAATGGGCAATAGCGAAGTGGGGCATTTGAACATTGGCGCGGGTTCTGTTGTTATGCAAGACTTACTTCGCATAAGTAGTGCTTTTAAAGATGCAAGCATTATGAACAATAAAAACTTTGTACAATTTTTAAACAGTAAAAGTGTGAAGCATATAATTGGCTTAGTATCAAATGGTAATGTCCATAGTAGCATAGAACACGCTTTTTATATTTTAGATTATTTAAATAAGCACAATCAAACAGCCTATGTTCATATAATTACAGATGGTAGAGATACACCAGTAAATAGTGGTTTAAAATTTGCTGAGCAATTATACAAAAAAGCAAAGCAATGTAATTGTAAAATATCATCAATCAGCGGAAGATATTACGCTATGGATAGAGAGCAAAATTTAGATAGAACTAAATTATATTTTGATACAATTTACAATAACAACAAGGCTAGTGATGAAGATTTATTAAAATATATATCAAATTGTTATGAAAATAATATAACAGATGAGTTTATAAAACCTCAGTTGTTATGTAATGATGGATCCATAAAAGATGGTGATAGTGTTTTGTTTTTTAATTTTAGGGCAGATAGGGTAAGACAAATCACTCAAATGTTTTTAGAAAAAACTAAGTGTAATGTGTTTACCATGACGGAATATAAAAAAGAATTTAAAAACGCCAAAATCATTTTTAAAGCAAATTATCAAAAAAATACTTTAAGCGAAATACTATCTAAAAAAGGCGTAACACAATTAAAAGTTGCAGAATTTTCAAAATATGCCCATGTTACTTACTTTTTAAATGGCGGAATAGAAAAAGCTTTTTATGGTGAAGATAGAGTAATGTGCCCTATGGTAGATGTGTCAACATTTGATAAAAAGCCAGAAATGAGTGCAAAAAATGTTACTAATGAAGTAATTAAAGGTATGCAAAATAATTACGGATTTATATGCGTTAACTATGCTAATTGTGATATGGTGGGGCATACTGGTAATTTAGAAGCTGCAAAAAAAGCCGTAAATTGTGTTACAAGTGAAATATTAAGATTATATAAAGAAGCTGTTAAAAATGACTATATTTTAGTTGTTACAGCAGACCATGGCAATGCGGAATGTATGGTTAAAAATGAAGATATATGCACAACACATACAACTAACAGAGTGCCATTATTAGTTTTAAATGCTGGCAAAATAAATTTAAAGAATAATGGTGGATTATCTAACATTGCTCCAACTATTATAGAGTTGATGGATTTATAAAAAAAGGAATAAAAAAGCGCTCTTTGACAATAATTATGTATCACGCATATTATGAAGTGAAACTGTTTTGTCAGGAGCGTTTTTTTATGGAAATTAGGAAAGGAGATGTTTTTATGGTTGATTTAAGCCCTGTTGTTGGTAGCGAGCAGGGTGGATTAAGGCCTGCAGTTATTGTTCAGAACGATGTTGGGAACAAATTTAGTCCAACAACAATAGTTGCGTGTGTTACAAGTAAATTACATAAAGCAAAATTGCCAACGCATATAGAACTTAATTCTGCATATTGCAGTTTAAAACAGGATAGTATTTTACTTTTAGAACAAATTCGAACCATAGATAAATCACGCTTAAAAGAAAAAATATGTTCCTTGCCTAATGATGTGTTAGATAAAATGAATAAGGCATTAATAATTAGCTTGCAACTTGCATAAAACCGCTAAAAATATTAAAAAAATACTCTAATTTTAATTTAATCAAAAAATTGAAATTAGAGTATTTTGTATTATAGGACATCACTATACATCTTTATTCTTAATTCGTGTCTTTGCCCTTCAAAAGAAGTATTTAAGAAGGTGGTTATTATTTTAAAGTTTTTCTCTTTACTCATATCTCTTCCTTGTAAGCACAAAACATTGGCATTATTATGTTTTCTTGACATTTTTGCTTGCTTTTGGTTAATACACAAAGCTGCCCTAATATGTTTATATTTATTAGCACACATACTCATACCAATTCCTGTACCACAAACTAAAATACCAATATCATCTTTTGTTTTTATGCTTTCACAAACTTTTTTAGCATAATCAGGGTAGTGGCAACTTTTTTCATTAAAGGTACCAACATCTTTAAAAGATATTTTATTGCATTTTAAAAAGTTTGCAATCTCTTCCTTCATAGGAAAACCTGCATGGTCACTTCCAATATATAACATTTCACACCTTCTTAAATTCTAATTAATCTTCGTCTTTGTCGTCGTAGTCCTCGTCATCATCGTCTTCAAATTCTTCTTCATCTTCATCAAAGTCGTCATCTTCGCTATAATCGGCATCAAAGTCAAATTCGTCGTCTTCGCTTTCATCTATAGAATCTTCATCAAAATCATCATCTTCTTTAGATTCATCATCATTATAAGATAAATAATCATCATCCATATTTAAGCCAAGTTCTTCATCGTCCATATCTAAAATAGAACCAGTTTCTTCTACATCACTTAGTTCATCATCTTTATCCATGTCGTCTTCATTACCGTCTCTTTCTCCGCCCAAATCTTCATCTAAAAATTCAGCCCAATCATCTTCTTGTTGTTGTTCTTCAAGTAAATAATCATCACCAAGTTCTTCACGGCAAGAATCGCAAATATCTTGTGTTTGAGGTATTAATGAAGTGTGACAAGCTGGGCATAGTTTCATTTCAGATTCATCCACTATTTCACCACTGGCTTTCATTTCGCTTTTACAAACATTACAAAACTTTTGTTTCTTTTCTATATAGTTTAATTCGCATCTAGGACATCTAATATATGTCATAAAAAATCCTTCCTTATTAGTAAAATTGCATAATTAGCAAAACATTTTAATTAATCAAATTTTGCTTACACTCATTATATATAGTATGAGTCGTCTTGTCTACTATTTTAATAAAATATTTTACACTTTTTTTACAAACTTGTTGTATAGGTTTTTAGCAACAATGTATTCTTCACTTGTAGAAATTACATAAATATCAACTTTGCTACCAGCTTTACTTATTCGTTTATCTGGCATACGGTTGATTTTTTTGTTTAATTCTTTATCATATACTATTCCCAAAAAATCCAAATAGTTCAAAATTTGTTCTCTAACAATGCAAGAGTTTTCGCCTACGCCACCGCCAAATGTTAGAGCATCAATGCCATGCAAAGAAACAAGGTATGCGCCAATATGCTTAGCGATGCTGTAGCAATAGGCATCTAATGCAACTTTACATTTTTCATTGCCTTTTTTTACTTGGTCTTCTATATCTCTTAGGTCACTATATCCGCATAAACCCTTTAACCCACTTTCAAAGTTTAAAATGTTAACAACTTCATCAGGAGTTTTATTAAACTTTTTACATATAAAGGCAACAATGCTTGCATCAATGTTTCCACTTCTTGTACCCATTATAATACCTTCAAGTGGGGTAAAGCCCATTGTTGTATCAATACATTTTCCATCTTTAATTGCTGTAATACTGCAACCATTACCTAAATGACATGATATTATTTTTTTTGCTTTAGGGTTATATTCCATCACTTTGTTAGCCATATACTCGTGTGATGAGCCGTGAAAACCATATCTGCGAATGTTATATTTGCTTGTATATTTTGTATTTATTGCATAAGTATATGCTTTTGGTGGCATTGTTTGGTGAAAACATGTATCAAAATATATCATGTTGGGCACTTTTTTATTAAAAATTTTCATACTAGCTTCAAGCACGGCAATATTGTTTGGCATATGAACGGGAGCATAATCTATAAATGTTTTAAGTTTTGCAATTATTTTAGAATTTGCTATTGTTGGTTCAAAAAATTGACCGCCATTTACAAACATATGGCCAATTAAATCAATATCTTCAGTTGTATTAATTACTTTTAAAGAACTTTTAGTCATAGCATTAATAGCTTCAGATAAGGCACTTAAATGATCTTGCATTGATGCTTTTATTCTTAATTTATTATTATAGGCGTAAATATCAACAAAACTTCCACTTAAGCCAATACGCTCACAAACACCTTTGCATATTAAATTAAATTCGGGCATTTCATAAAGTCTAAACTTTAAAGAAGAACTGCCAGCATTAAGAATTAAAAATTTCATAAAGTGCTCCTTATATAGTATCTTAAAAATCCATTTTTATTTATATTATCTTATTTTTTTTATAAAATCAAACAATAATTATTTAAAGTAAAAATTTTAAATATAAAAAAGCGTAAAAGATATTGACAAAATTTTTATTATGTGTTAAATTTACACTGCTTAATAAAAAGAAAAGTGATTCCACACTTTCACCATACAAGCAATTATCTTAGTATGGTTATAAAAACAATATTTATTATTATTGGTTTATATTAGTGGGATGCTTTTTGTTATTCCACTTTTTTTGTGGTAAAAAGCAAATTATCATAATAGGAGGGTTCTTCCATAAAAGATTTAATTATAAACGAAGACATAACCGATAAAAACATAAAAATAATTTCAGCCACAGGCGAGCAATTGGGTGTATTCCCACTTGAGGAAGCTCTTCAAATGGCGTACGACCAAAATTTAGATTTGGTTAAAGTTGCATCAAATGCGAGTTTTGCTGTTTGTAAAATTTTAGATTACAGCAAATATAGGTTTGAACAACTTAAAAAAGAAAAAGAGTTAAAAAAGAATCAAAAAGTTGTTGAAATGAAGGAAGTTGCTTTTACAATTTCTACACAAGAAAACGATTTGTCTGTTAAGAAAAAACAAGCAATTAAATTTTTGCAAAGTGGTCATAAAATTAAACTTGTTTGTAAAATGATTGATAGACAAAAGAATTATACTGCAATTGCACTTGAAAAAGTTACACAAGTAGCTGGTGAACTTGCAGAATATGGTATAATAGAAAAACCTGCAGCAATTTCAACATCAAGAAGAAAAAGGGAATTATTAGCGGTTATATTTATGGGACCAAACAAAAAATAAAATAAAGGAGAAGGTAAAATGCCAAAAATGAAAAGTAGTTCTGCTGCTAAGAAAAGATTAAGAGTAACAGCTAGCGGAAAAATTAAATACAACAAAATCAATAAAAGACATATTTTAAATAAAAAATCTAGAAAGGTAAAGAGAAAGGCTCGTCAAGGTCAATATCTTGGTAGCAAGAAAGTTGAAAAGACTATGACAACTCTTTTACAAGCGTAGGAAAGGAGAGGTGAACAAGTATGAGAATTAAGATGAGTGTTAATGCTAAAAAGAATAGAAAAGCGGTTTTAAAACAAGCTAAGGGTTATTGGGGCGCTAGAAGCAAACAATATAGAGTAGCTAACGAAGCTGTTATGAAAGCTGGTCAATATGCTTTTGTTGGTAGAAAATTAAAGAAGAGAAATTTCCGTTCACTATGGATTGCTCGTATTAATGCAGCGTGCAGATTAAACGGCACAACTTATTCTAAATTTATGAGCGGTTTAAAAAATGCTAATATTAACTTAAATCGTAAAGTTTTAGCAGAATTAGCTGTTAATGATGCTAAAGCTTTCAGTGAACTAGTTAAAAAAGTTTCTAAGTAAATTAAAAAAATGGCAACATCTTTGCCATTTTTTATTTTTAAGATAATAAAAAGGCTACTTAAATAGCCCTTGTTGTTAATTTTATTCCTTTTCTTCAGTTGGTTGAGCTTCTTCGCTTGGGGTAGAATTCCCAACAGTTATACCTTTTTCAGCTTTAATATTTTTATAGAATTCAGCTTTGGCAACATCCATGTAAGAAGAAATCCACAAGAATAATATGCCAAAAGTTAAAATAGAAAGCAAAATCCAGCCAATAAAGCTAAAGTATAGGCAGAACAATTTCCACTTATAACCGTTCATCATTTCCATACTTAGTTTTCTTGCATCATTAGCAGAAATATTCTTATCTTCTTGCAAAATAAAGAAAGTCATGCTATATGATAAAGTTTTAATTATGCCTGGAATAATTAACAACAAAGACCACAAGAATATAAATATAGAATTAATAATATAAGCAAAAAATGATCTAACAAAATCTTGGAAACCGATAAAAGCGTCCTCAACTTTAATTTCTTGATTATTGCTTACAGTTAGTGAACAGTATGCAATAGAAAGAGTAAAAGGACCAGTTAAAATAATAAATAGAATTCCATAAGTTAAACTATCGCAAACAGAACTTATTACAAGAATAATTAGGTTTATAAGTGCGTAAACGCCCCAGTTGCCAGACATTTTTTGCCATGCGGCTTGCCTAAAATCTTTTGCTACCATAAAAATTTTCTCCTTTTGTTATATTTATAAATTTATTTTATATTAATTATGATTAAAAGTCAAGAAATGCATATGGTAAAACATAAAATTACAAATAAGTGAGGTCATTATATTTACTATTGTTAAATAAAGTACTTGCGCAAAGCATAAAAATAGTGTATAATCATCGGTATGGAAATTGTATCTAGTCAAAACGAAAAAGTTAAATTCGTTGCAAGTTTAAAACTTAAAAAATATAGAGATCAAGAAAATATGTTTGTGTGCGAAGGTAAAAAATTAATTGATGAAGCTTTGGCGTGCGGATATAAAATGCAAATGCTTTTTTACATTGATGAACAAGATGCCACGGAATATTTGTTGAAAGAAAAATATAAAACAAATGATTCTGTTATGCAAAAAATGACCTCATTTAAGTCTGCAAATACTATTTTAGCCGTGTTTAAGCAAAAAGCCATTACGCAAAAACATCCACAAGGTAATTTTTTAGTATTAGAAAACATACAAGATGCAGGCAATTTTGGTGCAATAATGCGTTCAAGTTATGCTTGCGGATTTAATACCGTTTATGCAATTGATTGCGTTGACGCATATGAACCTAAAGCGTTGCGTGCAAGTATGGGTGCTATTTTCAAAGTTCAAATTATAAAAATAAAATTGCAAGAATTTTTAGCACTTAAATTAAAGAATTTAGTTTGCGCTAGTATGGAAGGTGAAAATATTTATTCTAAAACCTTAAATGTTGGCAAAGAGTGTGGCGTTGTTCTTGGCAATGAAGGGCATGGAGTAAGTGAAGAACTTAGAAAACTTTGTTTAAAAACAATTAGCATTCCAATGCAAGCTGGGCAAGAAAGTTTAAATGTTGCAGTAAGTGCATCATTAATTATGTATGCAATAAGATACAATTTAAAGCAAAATTAAAAGGAAGTAATATATATGAGTGGACATAGTAAATGGAATAACATAAAAAATACAAAAGCAAAAATGGATGCTCAGCGTAGCAATATATTTACAAAAATTGGTAGAGAAATTGCTGTTGCTGTTAAATCTGGCGGGCCAAACCCAGAAAGTAATAATAAACTTGCAGATGTTATAGCAAAAGCACGCAGTTGTAATATGCCTAACGATACAATTGCTCGTAGCATTAAAAAAGCATCAGGTGAAGGCGCTAGCCAAAATTACGAAGAAATTATATACGAAGGGTACGGCCCAGGTGGTAGCGCTATTATTGTGCAATGCTTAACTGACAATAAAAACAGAACTGCAGGAGATGTAAGGCATCTATTTGATAAATATGGCGCTGGTCTTGGTACAAGCAATAGTGTGGCATATATGTTTAGTGTTAAAGGCGTTTTTGTGGTTGATAGAGAACAAGATAAACATACAGAAGATGAAATGCTTGATATTGTGTTAGAAGTTGGCGCAAGTGATATGAAAACCTTTGATGAACAATTTATTGTCTTTAGTGAAAAAGAAAATTTCCACGAAGTTAAAAAATTATTAGAAGATAAAGGCGTTCAAATTGCAAGTGCAAGCATTGATTATGTGGCAAATAATACAATGGATTTACCTGATGAGTTTAGTGAAAAGTTTGATACATTAATTGATGGACTTGAAGCGCTTGATGATGTACAAAATGTTTATCATAATTGTAACTAAAAAAGAGCATACACCGCTCTTTTTTTGTTTTTAATTTTTAAAAATGTGCTGGTAAAATTTTTATTGAATTATGTGTTTGAATAATTTTATACATACCAGAAAACGAAGAAAAATTTCTTCGCGAAATAAGCATTAAAGCTATATTGTAATTGTAAACATCAAAAGCAACGCTAATACCGCAAGGCATATTTAGTTCTTTTGGTGTTGCAATTATTTTTATATTTTTAACATATGAACGCATTATATTTATAAAAGAATAACTTTCCGTTCTAGATTTAAAAACAGC
>CAVFEO010000016.1:0-10233 GCA_963621425.1 bacterium
TTAATTGAAATATACTTTGTTTGCCTTTAGAATTTTCTTCTCCAAAAACATATTTTGTTAATTTAATAATTGGCAAATCCGCCACAAAAAGACTTTTGACTTCATCTACTTGGATATTATATCTACTACAATCGCAATTTGGATGCAAAGGTTGATCTGGCCTATTATTTTCAAGAAGATAACACCCATCTAATGCAGAGCATTTTAGGCAATGTCCCAAAAAAGACATCATTTTTCTTAAAAATTTTCTTAATATTTCTGGTTTGTTTGGAATTAAAAATGATTCCACTCAATCCATTGATTGTATATTATATTACTTTCATCATCTGTAGTTATTAAATCTTTTAGTATACCCATATTATAACAAATCTCCTTTTAAATTGCAAAAGGTTGGAGAAATTAAAAAACTTCTTCAACCTTTTATAATTATCTTAACACATTATTTTTAACATGTTATTACTTTATGGACAAAATTTTATGCAAAATAAAAAAAACTTAGGTTCTACCCTAAGCCTTTTTATTATGCAGATATTTTTCTTATAACAAAATGAATTGTTATCATCACATCTTCGTAATAATCTGTATCTGGATTAAACTTAACATCTAAAGTATAAGTTCCTTCTACATGGTTGTTCACATTGCTTAAGAATGTGCTATCAACATCTGCAACATCTAGCTCATATTGCATATAACCATCATATAGGCACCAATCTTCATTTTCTAACGCAGTAGCTAGTTCAAATGAAGTTTTATTATCATATACAACTGTGGTATTATCAAAATGAATACTTCTTGTAGCATTTAGCAAGTTTCCGCCGTGGCCGGCATATATATCCACAAAATCTTGTGCGCTATAACTTGTAGCAGGGTCGCCCTCGTTAAACTCATACACAATAATTAAATCTTCAACATATTCAGGCATTTCATATGAATATTTAGCCTTGATATAGAAGCGTGCTGTGAATTCTGCCATTTCATAAATACCAACATACGGAGTAAATAACATTCCAATATTTAAATATGTTCCGCTTGGTGTAACAATATGATTTAATATAGCATTTGCTACATCATTTGAAATGTTATCTGCATCAATCTTAAAGAAATAGTTATACCCTGTTCCACTATTAGCGAACTCTCTTGATGCCATACCGTTACTTAAAGTGACTTCATTATCAAAATAAACATCATAACCGCTAATACCAATTAATTGATTTGCAATATCTTGTTTATTATAACTTTGATTCTTTTGATATTCGTAATAAATAATAAATTCTCCATTATCTAAAATTTCTGGTAATTCAAAGCTGCTAACGCTGGCTAAATTTACAGTATATTCAAATTCAATTTGCACAATAGTCGCTGGGTTACTTTCGTCATCTGTTATTATGGTACCGTTTTTCTTGTATGCAACGCCATCTGCCCCATCCAAATCTGTTAAGGCTGAAATATTTGCCACAACTTTATATTTGCCAGCCGTTCTAGCATCCCAATACATTTCGCTAGTAATTTCACTCCACTCGCTAGTGTTAGATATCCATCTGTACCTAGTATATGTAACCATCATATACTCTGGCAAAACATTTTCGGCAAGCTCTGGACGGATATATGTATCTAAACTTGCAGTATACACATTTGGAACTCCTGCAAAACTGATGCTATCAACAGCAAATTGATTTGGTAAAATTTGCCACTCAACACATCCGCCATCATAATTTAAAATATAGTTTGTATCATCATACAGCATACTTAATGTTGTTCTGTAATAACCCGGAACAACAAGTTTTGATTCTTCAACACTTTCCCAACATTCGCCATCTTCGCTATACTCATGGCTTAGCATAAAATCAAATATATATGGATAAGACTCAAAGAATTCTGCAGAACTATAATAACTATTTAATTCCATAATCTTTGCGTCCCCAGTATAATAACTAAAATAGAACTCTTGAGAAGAAACACCAAATTGTGTTGAAAAATATTGCGTACCTTTATAGTTGCCTGTAAAAATGTCGTGATTAACTTCTATACCACCAACATTTGCCTTAGAAATAACCCAATGCTTGCATAATTTATCTGCTGGGATATTTACAAAACCACTATTACTATTATCCATAGCGATATAATAATCACTATTAAACTCAACTTCTGTTATATAATCGCCCGCATTTATAGGGTCAGATTCAAATGCACTGCCAGTTTTCACCCATATATTCTCTTGTATATTATATATTGCTTTGTATGTCTGATAAGTTACACTAAAATCATTATTGTAGTTGTATATTCTTGGATACGACTTTTCTGTTGCGTCATATGTATAATCTACATCATACCAGTCTACTAACCCTATATAGCGCATTGCTTTACTAACAACAACACAAGCATTAACATTTACGCTATTATAATTTGAATTTTTAGTATAAATTAGTGTACAGTTATGAGCACCTAACGGCAAAGAGTGAATAATTTCATCTGTTAAATCAGTTGAAAGAGCAAAAGTGTATCCGCTTTCAAATATTCCTTCACTATTTAAAATTTGTAAATGTTCTGCTTGTATAATATTTTCGCCATTTTGACTATTTAATTTATACAATAAAGTATCTACATTTTCATCATAATCAACATTAATTGTAATTCTTTCTGGCACTGTTTGAGGCAAAGTGTAATTGGCTTTTGTAATTGTATATTCTAAATACAAATTACTTATTGAAACTCCCCCAGCCCAAACAAAGTCGTTTATACTATAATAATTTCCAGACTCGCCGTATTGGGCGGCATCATTACTAAATAACAAGTTTACGCTATATTCTCCAACATTGTAATTGCCATATGCACTATCTACAAAGTCGTTTGAATAAAATGCTGCAACTTCTTCTGGTATATTGTTTATTTGAATATCTAATGCTTGACCATCGTACACTTTAGTATTTTGTACAAGTGTTGGTGCAACTAACTCTTTTGGTGTTATTGTCCAAGCTGTGTTTAATGTTAACGTATATTCGTTTTGCTGGCTTGCACTATTGTAGAACATAAAGTCGTTATAATAGCCATCAATAGAATGAACAATTATACTGCTATAATTGCCCGCATTATATTCTTTTTCTACTGTAATATATTCGCTATATGCTTGGTCGTGTGCATCAAGTGTAATAGTTGGTGCTTGCTTTTTCGTAATATCAAATTCCATAGATAGTGTTGTGCTATCTACACTTGGAACGCTCATCAAAATAGGCGCAACATTGTAATAAATGTGGAACATGCCATCTGTAGTGCTTATTGGCAATTCATATGGGCAAGAATAATTTACACTAAATACAACAT
The DNA here is from genome assembly GCA_963621425.1 of bacterium. Classification (GTDB taxonomy): domain Bacteria; phylum Bacillota; class Clostridia; order Christensenellales; family UBA1242; genus CASFBJ01. Next base: position 3,319 of record CAVFEO010000016.1, read on the forward strand.
CAACATTATTTGGTTGATTGTAAGCATCATAACCTGTACCATGGCGTACTTTTGCAATGTTAACATCATATAAAGATATATAATTATTTTGTAATAGATTTGCCAAAGTTACTCCGCCCTGAGGTTGCATTGCATCAATGTACGCAATTAAATCTATGTACTTACCTTCCCCATCTTCAAGATTGCTTGCAAAAACATCTTGCATTGCAAACGAAATTGGAGTATCTATGCCTTGTATGCTCGCACTATTTTTTGTTACATCAACATAAATATATGCGCTATAAGTTTGATAACTAACGCATAGCATATACTGACCATGAGAATATTCAAACTCTACTGGCAAAGGTCTGTTTTCTGCGCCATCAACCCACACAATTGAAACATCACTTGTATTAATGCTTTGTGTTGAACCATCACTAAAGGTAAGTTCGCAACTGCTAAAAATTATATCATCTTTTGTAAGTGTCGTTCCGCTTTGCACGGTTATAGAGTTGCCGTTAACAAAAATATACTTGGCATTGTTTTCCCCTACGCTAACATTTACTTCCGTTATATATTTTTGATTTTCTGTTTGCTCGTTTTGCGTATTTTGGCTAGCTTCTTCTCCGCAACCTACTAACGAAAAACTTAAAGGCAAAAGAAAAATTAAAGCACTAAAAACAAATAAGACTATTTTGCTAATTTTTTTCATTTTTAATCTCCTGTATAATTTTGTATACTTTTGTGAATTTTTGTATACTTTTATTATATACATAATAAATAATTTTTAACAACACTTTTTAGCATTTTAAAAAAAACGCCAACTATCAAAGTGGCGTTTAAATTTATTGTTGAGATGAAAGATCAAAGAGTTCCTTCATTTCTTTTTCTATATCAAGACGAGGATATAAGTTATCTCCTTTAAATGTCTTTGTATCATTTTTTATAAAACCATAATTTTCATATTCACTAAATAAAGTTGGAATTTTTTGTCCAAAACGAGCAAAAACTGTTTTAGGTTTATCTGTTAAAAACGGCATTAATAATGCAGATACCATTATAATTGTTTCACTTATATTACACAAAACATCATTTATCCTTTGTATATTACCTTCTTTAAATAACACCCAAGGCGCGCAATCATCAATATACTTATTTGCTATATCGCAAATATCAAATATATTGTTAATAGCTCCAGACACATTTAGTTTTTGCATATTTTCAAATACTTTGCTTCTGATTGTTAAAGCGTTTTGCTTAAAATCATCATCTATTTTTTCGCTTGTTTTAGCTGGAGAAATAACCCCACCTAGATATTTCTCAATCATGCCAAGAGTTCTAGATACAAGGTTGCCATATTGATTAGCAAGAGCATTATTAATAGTAGTTAAAAACAATTCTTGAGAATAGTTTCCATCTTGCCCAAAAACAATTTCTTTTTGCAAAAACAACCTTACACTATCTATACCATATCTTGAAGCTAGAATTCGAGGGTCTTGCACATCTTTAACTTCCCTTTCTTTACTCTTGCTTAATTTTTCCCCACCCATTAGTAACCAGCCGTGAGCATAAATTTTTTTAGGCAAAGGCAAATCTAATGCCATTAAAATTGCTGGCCAAATTATTGCATGGAACCTTACAATTTCTTTACCTACAACATGCACATCTGCTGGCCAAAACTTTTTAAATAATTCATCATTATCGCTAAACGCACCAAGACCAGTTAAATAGTTAGGAAGAGCATCTATCCACACATAGATTGTGTGCTTTGGGTCAAAATCCACTGGTACGCCCCACTTTACACTTGTACGAGAAACACACAAATCTTGCAAGCCCGGCTTCAAGAAATTATTAATCATTTCGTGTTCACGGGTTTTAGGCTCTAAAAATTCCGGATGTTCTTCATATAATTTCAAAATCTTATCTTGATATTTGCTTAATTTAAAAAAGTATGCCTCTTCTTCCATTTCTTGCACATCTCTACCGCAATCTGGACATTTGCCATCAACTAGTTGCTCTTTTGTCCAAAAAGATTCACAAGGCGTGCAGTATAATCCGCGATATTTACTTTTATAAATTTCTCCGCGCTTATATAATTCGCTAAATATCTTTTGAACAGCTTTTTCATGGTAATCATCTGTTGTTCTTATAAATTTATCGTACGAAATATCTAATGTTTTCCAAAGAGCCTTGGCGTCGGCAATCATTTCGTTTAAATATTCCATTTCGCTTTTATTAACACTTTGTGCTTTTTGTGCAATTTTCTGGCCGTGCTCATCTGTACCTGTCATAAAAAAAACTTCTTTGCCAAGCATCCTATTAAAGCGCGCTATACCATCACAAATTACTGTGGTATAAGTTGTCCCTAAAGTAAACTTGTTACTTGGATAATAAATTGGTGTAGTTATATAAAAAGTATTGTTTGCCATAAAAATCCCCCTTATAAAAATAATATTCAACAACAATTGTAACAAAATATTTTAAAAAGTCAATTATATAAAAATTTTTTATCATAAATTATACATATAATTACAAAAAGTTTATTTTGAAGATAGCTTTTATGCGTTTGACATAAAATACTTTTTGTTTTACAATGAATTGAATAGGAAATTGGAGATTTTAACCATGACAGAAACAATGTCACAAATAGCACAAAACATTTTTGGAAACAACGCAGCACTCGCAACAATTTTTATGGCAATTATACCGCTTGTAGAACTTAAAGGTTCTATACCTTTTGGTATGAGTGAAGATATTTGGGGCAAGGTTTATATGCTTAATGCTTGGCAAGCTTTTTTATGGTCAATACTAGCAGAAATTGTAGTAACTGCAATTCTTGCGTATATTTTTAAACCAATTTATAATGCTATTAAAGACAAAAAATTCTTTAGAGGTTTTGTACATTTTTTAACTGATAGTTTAAATGAAAAAAATGACAACTTAGAAAAAGCTTCTAGCAAGGATAGCGAAAATAAAAAATTTTGGAAAAAATTTGCTACAGTTTTCACTTTTACTGCCCTACCTATACCGGGAACAGGTGTATACACTGGCACAATATTAAGTATACTTATGGGGCTTGGTAGACATGTAACAATTCTTTGCGTAACATTAGGTAACATTGTAGCTGGCGTAATTATTATGACAATTTGTCATTTATTCCCAGAAATTACAACTATATTATTATATATCTTCCTTGTTTTGATAGTTCTTGCTCTTATTTATAAAATTGCCGTACATATAATAAAATCAAAACGCAGACAATTAGATAAAAATTGGTACGGTAAAACAGTTAGTGAAAAAGTTTTATGGGATGTGATATATGATACAAGCCCATTTGATTTACAGGCAACTAATAATATTGAACTAAAAGAAGCTATTTCCAGTACGGATATTATTTTTGATTCAAAACAAAAACTTACAATTATAAAATTACATATTAAAGGTTGTAAGGTTATGTATTACGATGAAATTACAAGCGTTATTGATGACCAAACAAAAGAAAATATAAAAACCACACTTGATAACCTTGCAGGTAAAATTGTTGTAGTTGTAACAAACAGAACAACTGTTGTTCTTGATTGTGACAGAATTATGCTTTTAAATAATGGTAATATTATTGCTCAAAAATCACATACAGATATCTTTGCTTGTCCGCTAGATTGGGACGAAATGTTTGGTAAAGCTTCTGATAAAAGTTCTAAAAAAGAACCTGCTAAACAAAAAGAAGATAATAAACAACCTACCCCACCAAAAGAAAAAAGTAAAGAAACAAATGTTGAAAAAGAAGCAACCAATACAACACAAAAAGCAAATGATAAAAAGACAACTGATAATAAATAAATTTTTGTGTAATATATTACACAATGCAAAACTGGTAAAAAATTTTTAATTTTTAATCTTGACAAAGAGTTTTTATGATGCTACAATTTAGTTAACAAAATTAAAAAGGAGGACGCAGAAATGCAAATATTTATAACAAAATTAAACATAAAAGCAAAAAACATTGTAACAAACACTATTAGTCATTCTGTGACCTCTATTGAGGGTTTTTTAGCATAGTTTAATAATGCAAACCTTTTTGCAAAACAACTATCCCCCTTTGTTTAGGCCTAAAGTGTGGCTAAAACTAAGGAGGATTTTTTTATGGCTAAAACACATAACCAAGAGCCGTATATAGATAAACAACAATTAAAAGAAGAAAAGCAAAAAATAAAAGATGCTAAACTTTTAGAAAAAATTGCAAAACTAGATGCCAAGTGGAAAGATAAATATGGCGTATCATATACTGATGCCATATTAAAATCTAAAAAGCGTAAAAAAGGCAAAATATTTTTACATGATTCATTTAAAGTTTTTAGCTTTTTACCCAAAAAATTAAAATGGTTATTTGTACCAATTATTTTACTAATAATTTGTATTGCTGTTCTAACATTTTTTATGCCATATATTGTTGAAAAATTTTTAGATGGTATATCTAATGCTAAGTATGAATATGCAATGCAAATGGGTTTATTACTTTCTGGTATTGTTTTAATTAAGGCGCTAATTAGCCACTATAAACGATATTTGACAAAAGTTACAAACCAAGATGTTGGCAAACACTTACAACTGGTTTTATTAAACAAAGTAATTACAACCAAACAAGAAAAATTTACCAGTGTTGGTTCTGGAGAAATTTTAAACAAAGCTCACCATGCCCCAAACTATTTTACAAGTTTGCTTGTTTACACTTTAGAACAAGTAGCACAAGTTTTTGCTTCGCTTGGTATTATTTCTTACATCATCATTCTTGATTATAGGCTAGTATTACCTTTACTAATTGGTTCTTTAATTAGTTTTATAATTGAAGTTTTAGATAACAACTTAATTTCTATGAAGTATGAAAAACTTTTACAACGCATTGGCGATAATGTTTCTAACGATTTTGCTGAAGTTGTTAGAGGAAGTGCTGAAGTTAAAACATTAAATAGCAAACAAGCATTTTTAGATAAAATTAATAAAAATTTAGAAATTGAAAAAAAAGTTGCAATTTTCAACAACAAACAATACTTTATTTTAACAGGTGTTGTTTCTAACATATTTTATTTAACTGCTCAAGCAGTGTTTATTATTGTTGCTGTTACCCTACTCTCACAAAATGCCGTAGCATTAAGTGTTGTACTACTTGCGTTTATGTATAGAAATAATTTTGTAGAGGTATTTGATAGGCTTTTTGAAACTGTAATATACGCAACAAGATGCGAAATGTTTGCAAGCCGTATTGCAGAAGTTATTAATGAAGAAGATTTCCCAAGTGAAGCATTTGGTAGCAAACACTTAAATGATATTAATGGTAATTTAGAATTTAAAAATGTTTGCTTTAAATATAAAGATAGCGACGATATTGTTTTAGATGACATATCTTTTAGTATTCCTGCTGGTAAAAAAATAGGTTTCGTTGGTGAAAGCGGTGGCGGGAAAAGCACAATTATTAAACTTATTCCAAAATTAATAGAACCAACTAGCGGAGCAATTTTTTTAGATGGAGAAAATATAAACGATTTAGATAAAGATAGCATTAGAGATAACATAGGTTTAGTATCTCAAACTCCATACATCTTTAACGGAAGCATAAAAGACAATTTGCTTTTAGCAAATAAAGATGCTACTGATGATGACTTATGGAAAGCACTTAAACAAGCACAATTATACGATTTTATTGCATCTAAACCTGATGGTTTAGAAACCATTATTGGCGAAGGCGGAATAAAACTTTCTGGCGGCCAAAAACAAAGACTTGCCATAGCTCGCGAACTTCTTAGAAATAGTAAAATACTACTTCTTGACGAAGCTACCAGTGCGCTAGATAATCAAACACAAAGTGAAATTAAACAAACCATAGATAAACTATCTGGTCAAACAATTATAATTGTTGCTCATAGACTTTCAACTGTGATTGATTGCGACCAAATTATTTTGCTTAAAAAAGGCAAAATCATTGGCAAGGGCACTCACAAAGAGTTAATGCAAAATAATGCAGAATACAACAAACTTTATAAAATTGAAGATAATATTAATTAAAGATAAAAATTAAGGAGTTTTTATTAAAATGAATGAAATTTTAATGTTAAGGAAAAATTTAAACTTATTTAAAATAATATTTATTACAAGAAATCTCTTAAGACACGCTTAAGTTAATTTTTGCTAAAACTTAAAAGCAAAAATCCTACTTGATTAATGTCTTAAGTGATGTTGATTAGGAGGATTTATGAATAACACAACAAACATGTGTGTTAAGCAAGAAAAAAGGAATCTCCGCGCGCAATTAAAAGAACAAAAAAGACAAGAAAAAATTGCAAAACTAGATGAAAAATGGAAGCAGGATTTTGGCTTAACCTACACAGCAGCAATATTAAACAAAAAAAATAACACAAAAACAAAACATCATTTTTTATATTATACGTTTTACGCATTTAAACAAATTAAGGCAAGTAAGAAAATTTTCTTTTTACTTGTAGCTTTGCAAATTATTGGAGCAACAGCATCATTCTTTGTGCCTGTATTTACAGAAAAACTAATTTCTGCAATTGAGGTTGGAAATTATGATGCAATGGTTTCTTATGGTGTTTTTGCCACCCTATGCGTTCTTTGCAGTGCAATGCTGGGTTACTACTTGTTTGAAAACTTAAATTTAAAAACTGTTCGAAGTTTAGGGCACTCTTTAGCACGAACACTTGTAAATAAATTACTTGTTACTAAACAACAAAAATATAACGAAATTGGCAGTGGCGAAATTATTAACAAATCTCAACACGCATCAACTTGGTTTGTTGAACGTCTTGGAATTGCAATAGGTGATTTTGCATACATTATGAGAGATTTTGGTATTTGCGCTTATCTTGCTTATTTAGATATTAGATTGCTAGGCATTCTATTTATTGGCGGAGCAATTTCTTC
>CAVFEO010000016.1:10243-11571 GCA_963621425.1 bacterium
GTATGAAATATACAAAAAACTATGATAGATTGCACGAAAAAGTAAGTGATAAATTATACAATACTTTTGGCGAAATTGTTCGTGGAAGCAGTGATATTAAATCTTTAAACAACCAACAATCATTTGTAGATAAAATTAAAGAACATCAAGCATATCAAAAAAATGCTGATGTGAAAAATACAAACACTTGGCTTTTATGGGAAGGAGTTTTTAGTAACATCTTTTATTTTGGATGCCAAATTGTGTTCTTTATTGTAGCGGCAATTTTGTTAAAAGAACAATCTGTTGCTATTAGTGTAATTATTGTTTGTATGATGAATAAAAACGATGTTTTACTGCTATTTGAAAATGTTGGTCACTGGATTACTAAGGTTAACAAATGTGAAGTTATGGCAGAAAGAATTTACAATATTATGGATGAAAGCACCTACCCTAGCGAAACATTTGGGAACAAACACTTAGATAACTTTGCAGGCAATATTGAATTTGTAGATGTAAAATTTTCATATAATGGTGAAAATAATGTACTAGATGGAACTAATTTTAAAATTAATGCTGGCGAAAAAGTTGCATTTGTTGGTTTAAGTGGTGGCGGAAAAAGTACAATTATTAACCTAATTCCAAAACTATTAGAAAAATCTGGCGGAAAAATTTTGCTTGATGGCATTGATATTGATGAATTGGATAAAGATAGTATTAGAAATAATATCAGCCTTGTATCTCAGACGCCATACATTTTTAATGGCACCATTAAAGAAAACCTAATGCTTGCTAGTGGTAATGCAACAGAAGAAGATGCTATTTGCGCACTAAAACAGGCTCAATTATATGATTTTATTGCATCTAAACCTGATGGTATACAAACTGTTATTGGCGAAGGTGGAATTATGCTTTCAGGTGGACAAAGGCAAAGGCTTGCCATTGCTAGAGCGCTACTTAGAAAAAGCAAAATCCTACTTCTTGATGAAGCCACAAGTGCATTAGACAATAAAACACAAAATGATATTAAACAAACTATTGATAACTTATCAAACCAAACAATTATTATTGTGGCACATAGATTATCAACTGTTATTGATTGTGATAGAATTATGTTGCTTGATAAGGGACAAGTTGTTGCGCAAGGAACTCATAAACAGTTAATGCAGAATAATAAAGAGTATAGGAAATTATATAAAACAGAAGAATCTAACAAGGAGGGCGAATAGCTCTCCCCTTTTTATGTATAAACAATTTTTTTTTGACAATGATTATTATATTAAATATAAGGAGAATATTATGGAATTAAAAAAGAGTAAAACTTTAATAAATTTAGCAAGAGCTTACGC
>CAVFEO010000016.1:11581-13785 GCA_963621425.1 bacterium
AGCTTACGCTGCAGAATGCCAAGCAAGAACAAGATATGAATTTATTGAATATGGCGCAAGAATGAACGACTATAAAAATATAGCTGACATTATTGATGAAATAGCTTTTCAAGAATTCAACCACGCAAGAATGTTTTATACATTTATTCAAAAGGCAGATAAGTCTGTAATTGAAAACATAGACATTAGCGCAGGTTATCCTTTTAAAGAAAAATGGGATTTACAAGAAAATTTAAAACTAGGAGCAGAAGATGAAGTTACAGATGCTCAAGCTTATGACGAATTTGCACTAACCGCTAGAGAGGAAGGTTTTGAAGATATAGCCAAACTTTTTGAACAAGTTAAAAAAGTTGAAGTATATCACAAACAAATATTTTTAGAATTATATGACCAAATGAAAAACGGAACACTTTATAGTAAAGATAAGGAAGTAGTTTGGATTTGTGCAGACTGTGGTTATATGCAAAAAAGCAAAGATTGCTGGGATGAATGTCCGCTATGCAAAGCAAAGCGCGGAAGTGCAAAATTAATACTAGAAACTAAAAAATGCATATCTAAATATTGCTAAAATAAAAAGTATGGTACTCCCATACTTTTTTACTTAAAATCTTTATCTTCTGCCTTTATTTCAATTTTATTTAAATACTTTAAATTGTTATCTGTTAAATTAAATTTTATTTTACACGCAAACAACTGTTGATAATTATACTTGAACTGGTTGTTAATTTCTTTACTTGAATATTTATTATCTCCCAAAATTGGATAACCTAAAAACGCCAAATGAGCCCTTATTTGATGAGTTTTGCCATTATGTAGTGAACATAACAAAAGAGATTTTTCTCCATCACTTTTTATGTATTTATAAGTTGTTATTATTGGCTGATAATTAGGCTTTTTAATTAAAGATATTTGGCTGTAAGATTTTTCTTTATCAACATAAATATAAGCTTTACATTCTTTTTGTTTTTCTTCAACTTCCCCATATACCCATGCTAGATAATATTTTTCAATCTCGCCTGCCTTTGTTGCTTTTATTAACGCTTTTAACACGCTAAGCGTTTTTGCAAATAGCACAAGCCCTATAGTATTTCTATCTATTCTATTAACCGGGTATACTTTGCTTTTTAACTGATTAATTAATAACGAAGTTAAACTTCTTTCCCCTTCAACTTCTAAATTCCTGCCCTTAAAAGCACAAATTATGTTATCATCTTGGTAAACAATTGTTACCTTACTTTGTAATCCGTGTAAAATATTTGCATCACAATAAATTTCAACATCATCACCAACATTAAGCACGCAATCTGCTTTTATTTTATTACCATTAATTTTAATATCCTTTTGCCTAAACATTTTGTATAACCATGTTTTAGAACAATTAGGATATGTAGCGTAAAACCATTCGCTAAACTTTTGTTGTTTATTTATTTTATTTTTATGCATATTATTAAAATTAGACATTAAAACAAACCTTTATTTTATAAGATTATTACTATTATAGATTAAATAATTCCTCTTGTCAATTTGTTTTAACATTTTTCATATCACCCAAATTTGTGGTTACATTTACTAAACTAAAATCTGCTTGTTTATAAAAATCTATTATTCTAGGCAAAGCTTTTGCCGTCATTTCTGTTGGATGCATTAAAATTAAATCTCCGCCATGCGCATTGTTTGTTGCTCTTTTGTAAATTAAATTTTCATCTTGGTCCCGCCAATCAATTGTATCTTTTGTCCACATAATGGTTTTATATCCTAATTTATTAGCGACATCAATTGTTGTTTGATTATAATCGCCACTTGGTGGAGCAAATAAAGTCATATCGACCTCACACATTTCCTTAATCAATTTATGATTTAAATATATTTCATCATATAACCTATCTTCGCTTATTTTAGTGCTATCTTTATGCAAGTATCCGTGATTTGCTATTTCATGCCCTTCGTTTATTATTCTATCTAATAATTCTTGATTGTCTTCTGCCCATATACCGCCAATAAAAAATGTTGCGGTAACTTCTTTTTCTCTTAAATTATCTAGCATACTTGGCAAATATTCTGTTCCCCAATAAACATTAATCATTAAAGAAATATTTTTACTTGTTACATCTCCACTATAATAAGCCTTTATTGCTCCACTTGTTAACATAACATTAACCTGAGAATTAAATGCTACAAATGTTATTGTTAATAACATAACCACA
>CAVFEO010000016.1:13795-15512 GCA_963621425.1 bacterium
TTAAATAAAAAAGGAGTATTAAAACACTCCTTTAATTAAATTCCATAAATTATGCAAGCATTGCTGCTTGAAGTTCCCTTAATGCTTTAGCAAGAGGTGTATAATTATCAGTTAAGAATTCTTGTACAATAATAAATTTCGTACTTTGTTCTTTATCTAAGGTTAAAGCATAATCTAAATATTTTTCTTCAAAATCTTCTGAATCTTTTACATAGTAATCGCTCATAATATATGCCTTGTAGTCAATAGAACTTAGTGCATCTTTAAACTTATCAAATTCTTGCATAAATGCATTAAATCTGTTTTGGCAATTAATTACAAAAGGCAAATAACTTGCTTCTAAATTCTCTCTATCGCCATCATAAAAATCAAATAATTGTCTATTTTCGCAAACACTCATTATTTGGCTAATATGGTCTTCATAATTATATCTTTCCGCAAACTTTTTAGCTTCAATTTTAGCATACAAGTTTGAAAAAGATTCGTTTGATTTCATAAATGAACATTGGTCGCCATCAATGCTAAATGCAACAAAACTTGCCATAGTTAGCATGTAGTTTAAATAATCATTTAACACAGCTTTCATTGTTTGATTTTTTGTATTATCTGCAAAATCATCTACTGATGCTTCAGAAAAATTATATGTTGAACGAATGCTTAAATACAATTCCATAAATGATTGATTTAAATTAAAACAATCCATAATTGCTGTTTCAAAATTCTTTTTGATATTCTTTAGTTCTAAATAAATATTCTTACTTGGAACTCTATAATCATAAACATATATATCATCAGTAGTAGTAAAACTATTAGCATTATTATTTAGCATCTTAATACTTCTCTTTAATGCTTGAGAACTATTTTTAACTGCATTTAACTTGTCGTTAACTTCATTTGATTTTGCTTTATCTAGTTTATCTTTATTACTGTTTAATGTTTCGTAATTTTTACCAATTTGATATGTGGCAATTTCAAGCATTGGTTCGTAAAAAGTTTTTATTGTATAAAAATCAGAATAACCATTTACCTTACTAGATTCACCTATATCTGTACCATTACGATATTGTTTATAGCCATAAATATTTTCGCCACCATTTAATTCCGCATTAAGTTTATCGTTAATTTCTTTATTATATTGAATGTCTATTTTTAACACCTTTTTACCATCAATTTCTTCAAACTTAAATATATTATCTTCACCATTTACAAAATCAACAAAATTCTTATAAACCTTATCACTGTCCATTTCATTACAAGAGCAAGCTGTTGAAGCCATACCAATAACTATAAACAACAAGCAAATTAAACTACATTTAAAAATGTTAATAACTTTTGTCATAACTTCTATTAAGCCTCCTTACTTGTAACTATATCATTTAAATTAAAATGTCCAACCCACATATTATTGATATAGTTTTCAACTTTTTCAATTTTTGCAATTAATTCCGTGTTGCTTTCATTTTCTTTTTTATATGCTTTTATATTATCTACAAGTTTAAACAAATTCACATCTTTTGCAGACACAAACATATTGTACATTTCGTTAGACTGTTCAATTGTTAAATCATTACTATTTTTTATATGCTTATAAAAATTGAACAATTCCCCAGAAATTGCTGACGAATAATCTTTAGAACTGAACATAAAATATTCTTTTGCAATAAATGACCTAAACTTACTTATAAAATGTTGTTCAACATATTGTCCATTATAGTAG
>CAVFEO010000017.1:0-11604 GCA_963621425.1 bacterium
ATTATATACATATCCGCGTGTGTATGTGCATATATGCGTGCGCACGAGAATTGGTAAACATATATTTTAGGGAGAGTTTTATGAAAAAATATTTATCTTCTACTTTAATTGCATGCATTTTGTGCTTTATAATTGGTTTTGGAACAGCGTGCAGTTGCAGTGATGTTGAAATAAAGGAAATCTATTTTAATAGCACAACAATAGATTTGGTTGTAGGGGATATTATTGAATGTGATGCGGAAAAATTAGGTCTTGTAGTGTTGCCTAAAAATGCAACTAATCAAGATGTGAATTTTATTGTCACAAAAGAAGATAGAACTTCAAATGGTGTAAAAATTAAAGTTTTAGATGATTCTCAAAAGCCAAAGATTGTTGCGGTTAATCCGGGTGTGGCAACAATAACAGCGAGAACTACTGATGGGCAATCTATGGCAACTTTAAATGTTAGAGTATTCCCTAAAAATTATGAATTGAGTGCACCAAGCGGTTTAACTTTTGATAATGTAAATCAAAGAGTTGTATGGGATGAAAAAGCTTATTTAATTGATGATAGATATCCAAATGATGATACACATCAACTTTCAGAAGTGTTTTATCAAGTAGAGTTAAATGGCGAAGTTAAAGAAGTTACAAAAGATAATTATTTTGAAAACTTTGAAGCCTCTCAAAGCAATAATGTTCGTGTTAAAACAATTGCTCTTCCAGAAAGGGATTACATAAAAGCTAGTGGCTATACAGGTACTGTAAACTTTCAAGTGTTGCCTGCTCCAACAAATTTACAATTAACTCAAACTGGTCTTGTGTGGGATGCTGTTGTGGGTGCAAATACATACAGTGTTATTGTTTACAAAAGAATTGATGCCATAACTTTAGAAAGGTATGAAGAATTTAAAAATATTACAGAAACAACATATAATTTAGACCTTGAAGAAGCAGGGGATTTTGTTGTAGAAGTTAAGGCAGTTCCTGCAGAAAATAATTCAAACATTTATACTTCAAAAGCAAGTAATAAAGTAAGTGTTAAAAAATATTCTGAAGTTCAAAACATAACCATTGAAGATGATAAACTTGTATGGAATGCTGTTGCTGGTGCTGAAGAGTATAATATTATTTTAATAAATAAAGAAACAAACGAACAATCAAAAATTAATGTAAGAGATTCTAGCGCCCTGGAAAATGTTAAATATGATTTAGCATCTTTAAATATTGCTGGTAAATTTATAGCAAAAATAGAAACCATTTCTAATTATTCATTAGGGTTAAACAGTAAAATATCTACAGTTCACAGAGAGTTTATTAAACTTGCTTGCCCAACACCAGATAAAATAGAAGATAACAAGTTAATCTTTAAAGAAGTTGATGGAATAGAAGATGTGCCAGTTTTGGTTAAAATAGGAGATGTTGCCTTAACTGATGCAGATACAACATTTACTTTGCCGGAAGATTCTTTAGCTGGTACATATAATTTGTACTTTAAAGCATTGGGCGATGGCTCTAATGTGGTTAGTTCTGTTTGGACAACATCTGCTTACGAAGTTACAAAATTACCAGCTCCAACAAGTATAACGCATGATGGATACAAAGTAAGTGTAAATAATGTTCCTGGTTCTAAAGGTGTTGCCTTTATTGATGTGTATGATGAATATGAAATAACATCTAATGTTAAAAGCGAATTAATTAGCAAAGATGATGATGCTTATAAATATTGGATAAGCGTTACAGATAAAGTTAATAAATACTCATTAATAAACCAAAATAAATATACTATTAAAGCAAAGGCTATTGGTGATAATGCTTTTGACAGTAACTATAGCGAACAATCATTTAGTTTTTATAAATTACTACCAATGACCCAAGCTGTTGCCAGCGCAATTTCAACAGGCGGAATAAACTTTAAATATAAAGGCTTACATGCAAGCAAAAATGGTGGAGAGGATTTTACTTTTATTGGGTACTATGAAGATGTCGGTATTGATGGCGCAATAGAAGTTGGAGAAATACTTTCTGGAGAAAGTGTAAGTGTAATAGAGCCTCTTGTAAAAGTTGATGGCGAAAATTATTATTTTGATGTTTGCGTTAGAGTTTATAGAATCGTTGGGGAAGAGTTAGAAGAATTATATATGACAATTCTATCTTATAATTCTACTCAATTGATGATTGACGAATTAAACGATGCTATTAAGGGTGGCGAACTAATATTCAAAATGTCTTTCTATGGCAACAATGATACTGTTCTTGGTGGCGATGAAAGACTTTGCGGACAAGAAAATGGCAACCAAGCATTTTCTATGAGAAAAGCATATGAACCAATAAATATTGTTGTTTCTAACAGCAATTTAAAATGGGAAGTTTTGGAAAGTGAAGATACCGACTTGTTCGTAATTTACGACAAAGATAATAACGAAATTTACAAAGGACACGATTCTATTACAGAACTGGTTAGAACGAGTATATCTGAATATGGTGTTTTATCAAACTTTTCTATTTTAAATTCAAATGAAAATAAAGACCAATCTATTTATTGGAGAGGTTCTAAAAAAGTAGAATTTAGTGCAGGGGTTTTAAATGCGCCTACTATTGCGTTTAATGGCGATTATGTAGAATGGTCTCCTGTTGAAAATGCTACAGAATATATTGTATACTTTAATGACGAAGAGCAAATTGTTTCAATTGATGATTTGCAAGATGATAAACTAAAAATAAATTATAAAGAAATCCTTGCGCAAAAGGGTGGAGAGTTTATTGTTAAAGTTGTTGCCTCTATGGGCGCTGATTGTGAAGATTTGTGGTTTGATAGTATAGCAAGCAACACATTAACTGTTAGAAATGTGTTTGTAAAATATGTAGACATTAAAGAAGGTAAAATATTTGCTAAACCAAATTTAGATTTTGACGTTACATTATCTGTAAAACTTTTAAATGAAGAAGATGAAGTTATTTATTCAGGCAATGCAGTATATGATGCGACTGCAACAATTACAGATGATGATATTGTTGGGGCTTATGTGTTTAATATTGCTAAACATTTAACAACTAGCGGATATTATCACATTGCGTTACAATTTGTTTATAGTGGTGCTCAAAGTGACCAAGTTAAGTTTATTAATTTTGATGAAGTAACAATTAAAAATGTTGTATCTATACCGCAACAAATTTCTTTAAATTTTAACGAAGATGCAAACGGCTATCCTTATGTATCTTGGGCAAATGTTACAAGTGCAACAGGTTTTACCCTACTTGTAAAAGATGTAACAACAGACGAAGTTGTTGAAGTGATAATTCCTGATACCGAAAATACAAGTTACAATTTAAGTTTAATTGAAGGCTTAAAATCATCATCTTATTATGTGATTGCCTTAATTGCTAATGGCGATGGAGACCAAAAGACTTTAAACTTTGTAACGGAAAACGATTCTAATACAATTGTTGTAGATAAAGCAAAAGCATATGTTTTACCAACAAGTGCAAAATACTTAGATAAATACAATAGCAATTCAGAATACTTTTATATTGCAGGTCAAGTGCAAAATTTTGATAGTTCAATAAGTGGGTATGAAGTTACTTTAACTTGGACAAAAGAAGAAGGCATTAATTATGAAATTTATGTAGACGGCGCTCTTGTTACAACTCAAAGCGACAACTTGTATAAATATACAATAGATACAACAAGTCAAACACAAGTCAAGTTTAAATTAAAGGCAAAATCTACAACTAATACATTAATGTATCGTTCTGCATTCTCTAAAGAAATTACAGTTCTTCTTTTACCTGCAGTGTCAAACCTTTCAGCACACGGATTTATAACTTTTGACTACGATATAGAAAATACTCAATTTAAAATAGATATTGTAGATGAAACAACAAGTTTACCTGTTAATTCTTTAACCACAGAATCAAAGCAAATAAATTTTTCAACTTTAGGGTTAGATTATAATAAAACTTATACTGTAAGTGTAACCGCTTTAGGAGATGCCAAAACAACTATTCAATCAGTGGCTCAAACTGTAAGAAATTTAACTGTTGCAAGTGCTCTAACATTGAGTGTAGATTCTAGCAATGGGGTATTTATTACAAACAACACTATGCCTTACATTACTTTCTTTGCTCAAAAATTTGAAGAAGGAACTTATACTGATGAATATAGTTATGGCATATACGCAAGTTCATCAAATCCTGTATGGGATATAAGCGCAACAGTCCCTGCTGGTAAATATAAAGTTTGGGCATCTGCAACAAATACTAATAATGGCGCTAATGAACTTTATGGTATAGCATCTAATTACTTATATATAGAAGTTTTACCTACACCAACTGGCATATGTTTAAGAAATGATTGCATAACATTTACACCAGTTGAAGGTCAAACTACATATATCATACAAATAACAGATAGCACAAACACAGTCACTCAAAACACTGTTGTTATTACTGATACAACAACAGATTATAATTATGTTACAAATCTTTTAGATGTTGCAGGCGTATATACAATTAAAATCTTAACAAAAGGTAATTATAACACTTGTACAGATGATAGTTTTGCTTCAACAGCAAATTCTCCAATTTCAAGCGATTTAATTGTTACAAGATTAGCAACCCCAAGTAATGCTCAAATCCAAAATGGTGTGTTAACATTTACTGGTGTAGCTCAAGCAGAAAAATACAAAATAGTATTTTCATGTGTTGGGGAAGAAGATGTTGTAAAAGAAACAATTCAAACATCACTAAATTTATCAGAAGTTGAATTTATTGCTGGAACTTATAGTTGTACAATTCAAGCAATAGGCAATAACGAAAGAAATATTTTAAGTTCTGTAGAATATGCACTATCATCAAATATTGTAATATCAACAAACGAAGATGTTGTGCTTAATATAAATGCCACAACTAGAAAATTAGAATGGAACACAGTTTCTGCAGAATATGGATATGTTGTGAAATTCTATAATACAACAACAACGCAAGTTAGCGAATTTGAAGCAACAGAGAACTCTTTTGCAATTCCTACTTCTTTAATTGCAGGTACATACAATGTTACAGTTTATGCAAAGGGTAACGGTACAAACATTTTAAATGGTAAAGAGTCTAATGTGCTAAGTATTCAAAAACTTGCAAAAGTTCAAAACTTGCGCAAAGTTCAATCCGATGCGCAAAACACCCAAAACAAGGCAAGCATTGATTTTGATATAATTGATGGTGTATCTGTTTATTTAATTAAGGTTACAAATCCAAACGGTTCAATAAATTCTGTTGAATTTGAAAGAAATTCTGCAAGCGATTTATTTGAATATACTTTTGAAAATCCTGGTCAATATATCATTAGCGTTACGGCTATTGGAAATTATATTCAAACAGTTAATAGTAATGAGCAAATTCTAACATTACAAAAACTAAACAATCCACAAGATTTAACATTTACATATAGAACTAATATTACAGAACAAAATGAAGTCCAAATTTTAGCTACTGTTGCTTGGACAGCACAATCAAATGCAAGTGTTAGATATAAAATATTATTTAATGTATTTGGGGTTCAAACAGATACTGTAGATATTACCGAAAATGTTGAACAATCTACTTATACTGCAACATTTAACATTAATACAATTAACAAGTTAACTAACACTATTAAGTTAAGGTTTGATATTGCTTTAAATAATCAACAATATTTAAGTAGTGATTGGGTAGAATTAGAAGTTTATGTTTATAACCCTATAACTATAACAAATGTTCAAGATAATAAAATGGTATTTACTTACCATGCAGATGATGCAGATAAATTAGATTATGTTAATAGTTTAATTGTGTTTGTTAAAGATGCAGAAACTGAACAAATGGTAAAGGCTGTAAAATGTGATGTTATAAATGTTGGTGAAGTAGATATTTCTGCATTGTTAAACAGTTTACCAAGTGGTAATTATTTAATTGGTGCATATGTTGTTGGTAATGGTGCAATGTATTTATCTTCTAACGAAAGTGCATTAAAACCATTTACAAAATTACAAGTACCATCTGTAAGTTTAAGCAAAGCAATTACAGATAATTCAACTTATTATAGCACTTACATAACATGGGACGCAGTACAAAATGCAACAAGATATGAAATAAAAATTAATGATGTTTTTGTTGAATATACTACTAGTTTGTATTATGATTTAGCAAATACAATTAATGCATTTGATATAGAAGAAACAATGTTTAATGTGTCTGTTTCTGCTTTGGGCGGGGCAGATTATGCTCAATCAAACACTTCTTCGTTTACACTAAAAACAACAAGCACTATGGCAATGATAAATTCTATTCTGCAAGAAGATGGAACAACCAAGTTAGAACAAAAAATCTACTTGCAAGATGGTTCGTTTGTAATAGAGTCTGATTTGCTTCAAGATTATTATGTAATGGCGAAATTCGTTTCTGGTGTAACAACTGTTGAAGTTTTAGTACAAACAGAAATATTTAATATACCAAGCGACATTGCTGGTGGAGCAACTGTAACAGCATATTTTAGAGTTGTTCCTAAGAATTTTGTTTCTAGTGTTGTAGATGCTGGCAATGGGGTGGATACAATTACTTTCTTTACTGTAAGTTCTAAATATTTACAATGCAAGCCTCGTAATGTTAACGGCAGTATTCAAGATTTCTACAAGTTAAATGTTGCTGTAACCGGCTTTGCTAATGGTAGATTAAAAGTTCGTATTCCAGAATATAAAAATCTACAAGGAAGTGCAGAAGAAGGTTTGCCAAGTGTATATTTGCAAGTATTATGGGGTTCTGTTGATTACTTATATTCATTCACATATAGTGAAAATGCCGAGCGTGAAATTCAAGCTCCAAGTTCTCTAATTCCTTATAACGAGATGGTTGTAAAATATAGGTTCTTAGGTGATAATTATAATGTTAGTGCAGACTTTAATTACTTTAATATTAATGCAGAAAGATTTTCTGTTGTTGATATTGTAGTTCCTTCTACGGTAGATGGGTTAATTAAGTGGAACGCTGTTAACAAAGCGTCTGGCTATGAATTAAGAATTGTTCACAACACAGCAAATAACGATTGCAGTGTATATAGTAATGCAGGTTTTTGTTTCTATACTAAAATATTAGATAAATCAGTTACACAATATGATATTGAATCGTTAATTACCGAATTAAAAGAAAATTCAAATTATAAATCTATTTTGGGTGTTAATAATGAATCTTCACCTTATTACCAGGAATTAATTTTAGATGGCGAACCATTTACTATGAGAGTAAGTATATATGCTTTAGGCGATGAAAATTTGGCAACAAATAGCGTAACATATTTAACTAGCGATGCTAGTGTAGTAGAAGTTTATCAACTATTTACGCCAAGTATTAAGTGTGTAGACGGTAAAATAACGGGCATTCAAGGGTATGTTGTAGATGGTTATGTTGAAGTTATGATAGATGGTGTCAGCCACATTATTTCAGGAGATGTTAATAGTCTATTTACAGAAGCAAAGCAATACTCTAATGTAAAATTCCGTATGTATGCTAATAAGTCAATTGACCCAAGACCAAGAGTTGCCGCAGCATATCAAATTAGCGGGGAATGGACAGATGAGTATACACTATATAAAATTCCAGCGACTTCTTTAATAGGTTTAAATGCTGAAGGCTTTTTGCAATTAAATTCTGTATTTGAAAACTACAACAATTTAGGTTTTAGTACAATGCAAGAATTCGGAGCATACAAAAAGATTTTTGTTCAATATACTGATGGAACAGAAATGATAGAAGAAATAGAATTTAGTTGCGATTCTAATACTGTTTCTGCATCAATGTATTTAGGGGATTATTTATTAGGTTATTTAGATTTCTTAGAAGAAAACATATCATCAATTAAAATAAGCATTGTGGGCGGTACTTACAGCGAAGAATATACAGGTAATGCTTTCTTACTAACAAGTGAGTTTTCTAATTTAACGCCTATTAGCAAGTTAAATACTCCTAAGAATTATAAAATTCAAAATAGTACTCTTTCTTGGGATGAAGTGGAAAATGCATCAAAATATGTTTTAATTATTAATGATGGAAATACTGATAAATGTATTGAAGTATATGGTACATCTTATTCCGTTTTAAGAAATAATGAATTCCCTGCAGGTTCTTATTCTGTAAAAGTTAGAGCAATAGGAAATAATAATTATCTATGTTCAAATGCAACAGAGCAAATTCAATTTAAGGTTTTAGAAACTCCAACAATAACAATAGAAGATGGATATATAGTAGTTCAATATCAAGATAGTTCTACAAGAAAAGTTTATGCCTATGGTATAGATAATGAAAGTAAAGAATTTGAACAACAATACACCGTAGCATCTGATGTTAAAAACAAAATTGAATTGCCAGAAAATATAACAAATGTAAACATTTTAACATATACAATGAAGTTCTATTTAATTGGTGACGGTTCTCAAATAATAGACAGCTTCTTTACAACAGATATAGAAGTTAAGCGTTTGCAACAAATATCTGTAGACCTTTCAACAGAGCAAGGTAAACTAATGTGGTCACCTGTTACATTTGAAGGCACAACAGATAAGGTTACTAATTATATTGTAAAAGTTGTAGATTCAACTCAACAAGTAAGAGAGTTTTCTATTAGTGTTGATGATAGCAACTTTAACGGCGTGTATTATTCTGCAGATATTCCACCAAGTATGGATTTATATGGTTTAGTAAACGTAAGTGTTAAGCCACAAGGTTTACACTATGCTGGTGACGACTATATCAATGGACCTTATTCTGAGGCATTACAAGCATTCAAATACAACCCGACAATTACAATTAATGTAAGTGATTCTTCAGGTAGCCTTGGTTGCTTGTCTTGGTCTACAACAGAAGGTAGCAGTATTGCAAACTTTAGGTGTGTATTATATCAAGATGTACAAAACGATTTATATTTAGAGCATACAGATGTAATCACAAATTATTTCTATGATATTCCATCAACTTTAAATTCTACAAATAATATTAACTATCAATTATCATCAGGCAAGTATATTGTGGGCATTAAAATGGTAGGGCAGTATTATAATAATGTGCATTACTTATCTACTTTCTCTAAATCAATAGAAGTAAATAGGTTAGATAAACCTACTAATTTTGGCATTGTAAATGGTGTATTGCGTTGGAACAAAGTGCAAAATGCTAAATTCTACGAATTAGTCTTCAACTATGAAGATGAAGACCCTAATATAGGTATTACAGAAATAGCAAAAATAACTATTGCAGAAAACTCATCTTCGTTACCATATAGAGAATACGCAATGACAGAAAGTTCTCTAATAAAGGGCAAATATTCTAGCATTACAGTTAGAGCAATTGGTGGGTCTAAGGTTGTAAATAAACAAACAACATATTATATAAACAGTTCAACACAAATTAAACAAAATGTTTACAAACTAGATAGACCAGTTATTACAAATTTAACTTTAGATGAAGTTAATAATGATGGCGTTTATATAAACTTTAAGCCAATTACTTATGTAGAAAATGGAACAACATATGTCGTAAAGAATTATCAATTAATGTTAAAGAAAGGTGGTTTTAATACCACAACAGTATTTACAGAAAATGATATTACTCCAGAAACAGAATTAATTAGTAAAAAGTTTAACACTTCTGCTTTAACTGATGGAGTATATGAGTTGTATATTATGGCTCTTGCACCAAGTGAAGACAATGCAGAAGACAATCATATTATAAATTCAGTTTACAGTGATAAAGTTTATGTAACAAAACCTGGCAACATTAGTAATTTAAGGTTTGAAAACATGTGCTACACATGGACAGCCCCTACTGGATTATCAGCTTCAGAAGTAACTTATGATATTCATTATATTGTACAAGATGAATTTGGTGTTTACGGGTCAGTACAAAAAATGACTATATCAACAGCTAAGTTCTATCCTCCTAAATTGGGTACATATAAAATAGTTGTAGTTGCAAGTGTGCAAGGTTGCTTAAAGAGTGATTATGTTGGAAGAATTGCTTACTTATCTAATCAAAACAAGTGCAACACTTTAGAAGAATTTATTAGCACTTGGGGTGTGGAAGGTTCTAACCTTGGTATGTTTGCTGGTGGCGAAGGAACATTAAGTAAGCCATACGAAATTATGACTGTTACAAACTTTGCTAATATGAAGTATTATAGCAATACAGGCTTCTACTTTAAATTAATGAACAATTTAGAAGATGCTTCATTTGATGCGTTAATTGGTCTTGCTGATGATTTGCAATTTGCAAGCGCATCAAATCCATTTAAGGCTAACTTTAATGGTAACAACAAGACAATATATATTAGAGATTTACTAGATACAGGTACTGAATATAACGGTTTGTTTGGATATGTTGATGGTGGACAAATAAGCAACTTAAATGTTGTTGTAAATAACACTGTTTATGATATTTCGGCTAGGTCTAATTTAAAATTTGGTACATTAGTTGGTTATGCAAATAATGCTAATATATTAAAAGTTAAAGCAAGTGCGAATATAGAATTGCAATATAATGGTATAACAGAAAATGTATCTATTTATGTTGGTGGAATTGTTGGGCAAGCAGAGAGAAATACTATTATAGATCAATGCAAGTTCAATGGTTCTATTGGCTATGGGGATATTAGTTCTGTTATGGCAAATGTGCCTTATGTAACATCTTATGTTGGCGGAATTGTTGGTAATTTTGAAAATGGAACATCTTCAGAATCTGTAAGAGGGTGTGTAAACCATGCAACAATTCAAGGAACTATAATTGGTGGAATTGTTGGTAGATTAACCGCAACCGTTTCTAAGTGTATTAACTTAGGTACTTTAAATGCTATAGAAAGCAGAAGTTCTTCTCCTGTTGTTGGTGGATTAGTGGGAAGTGTAACACTTTCAACTTCATCAATTAAAATAACTAAATCATATTGCAAAGGCGATATTAATGTTTATGTTTTAGATAAAACAACACCAAGTATTGGTGGGTTGGTTGGTAGAACTAACTATTATCAAAATGCAAGCGGATTTAAACTAACATTAGAAGATTCGTTTACAACAAGTAGCTTCACAACTAATAGTGATAGTATAGGCAATTCAGTTTATGCAATTTTAGGTAATGCAAATATGGTATCTATTGAACTTATAAGAGCATACTATTTGTATACATCTACGGTAGTTCCTCCAGTTTCTGCAAATACTAGCACAATTATAAATGCGGGGTCTTATAAAGAAAGTTTATCAACAGCTGTTGCAAACCCTAATGGTAAGTTTACATTAAACTTATACAAGAGCAAAGGCTCTGGCTCAAGTGCAACACTTGTGTTTAATAGTTCAGATGATCCAACAGAAACATTTTAATTAATAAAAAAATACAGGCAACAGCCTGTATTTTTTATTTGTTTTTAATTGTGTAAATTCTTTTATCGGTTAATGAATATTTAAAGAACTCTAAAATATCTTCTTTTTTGTAATTTTCTGGGTCTTCTAAATAACTAAGTGCAAGAACAACAATACCTGACGAATAAAATTTAGACACTATTTTAGTCGGTACACAAAATTCAATATTTTGTTTTTGTCGCTTTAAAAATTCGTGAAT
>CAVFEO010000017.1:11614-12425 GCA_963621425.1 bacterium
AAAAAAGACCTGTTTTTTTCTATTAAATCAATAGATATTTGCGCTAAATACATAAATAAATGTTCTGGGTCAGTGTAATTATAATGCTCTAATTTTTCATTGATAATTTTATCTTTGTAATCATCAATTATACAAGATATTAAATGATATTTATCTTCAAAGTATTTGTAAAAAGTAGCCCTTGTTACTAGTGCTTTGTTGCAAATATCAACTATTGTAATAGAATCAAAATTTTTTTCTAAAAGCAAATCAATTAATGCTCTGCTTATATCGCGTCTTGTTCTAACAACTCTTTTACTTTCTGCCATAAAACTCCTACACAAAACTGTACAATTGTATACATATTAAACATTTGTATAGTTTTGCTTAATATAAACTCTTGATTTTTTTTTAAGTATATCATATTATTTATAATGATGTCAATAAAATTTACAAGTGTTTATTATCATGGAGGAGGAAATGAAACTTTTTTCAAATTTTGTTATCAAAAATAGATATATTTTTTTAACTTTATTTTTAATTTTATTAGTAGGTAGTGGAGTTGCAATGCAGTTTGTTAATGTCAATTATGACCTAACAAAATACTTGCCAGAAAATTCTCAAACAAGGCAATCATTAGAAGTTATGGTCGATGAATTTGGCTCTTCGGGTACAGCTTCATTGATGATTGATAATGTTACAAAAGAGCAAAGTCAAAACATTGCTTTACAAATAAAAAATAACAACAACGGTGATAACGGCATAGAAACAGTTGTTGTTTCTAGGTATGATGCAGAACATAATTGTGCATTAATTAGTATATTTTTAAAAA
>CAVFEO010000017.1:12435-15457 GCA_963621425.1 bacterium
CACTAAAGAAGCTGAAAGTGCCATAAATAGCGTAAAGCAGGCACTAAGCACAAGTTTAAGCGAAAATCAGCGTTATTATTTGACTGGTTCTGCTGTTACAGCATCAGCTTCTAGAAATGCAATTACGAGTGAAATGCCGATTATTTTGCTTATAGCAATTTTGGTAGTTATTCTAATTTTGCTGGTAACAACACAATCTTGGATAGAACCTGTTATTCTATTAATTGTAATTGGCTCTTCTATTTTAATTAATTATGGAACAAATATATTGCTTGGAGAAATTTCTTTTATTTCAAATACAATTTCGGCAGTATTATTAATTGCTCTTGCAATGGATTATTCTATAGTTTTAGTAAGTAGATTTAGAGAAGAAAGAAATAAAACTGCAGATGTGTACGAGGCAATGAAAAACGCCTTGTCAGGTTCTATTGTAACAATAATAGCAAGTGGCTGTACCGTTATGGCAGGATTAATATCTTTGGTTTTTATGACATATAAAATTGGCTTTGATATGGGCCTTGTATTAACAAAAGGTGTATTTATATCAATTCTTGCTGTTATATTTTTAATGCCGGCAATTCTATTATTATTTGCAAAACTAATTAGCAAAACAGAGCATAAAAACTTTTTAAAAGGTTTAAGGCATATTGGTTCTTTTGCAAAGCATACAAGATTTGTTATGCCTGTAATATTTTTAGTTATAGCAACAAGTGCTGGGGTTATTCAATTTACATCATTAGAATTTAATTATGTACCAAAATTTAATAGTGAGTCTAATATTATTGCCACTGATGAACAAAAAACAGAAGAGATATTTGGAGTTCAAAATGCTTTAATTGTTATCGTAGATAAAAATCAAACAATGGAAGAACAAACCAAGTTGTGTGACGATATTGCAAATATAGAAGTCAATAATCAAAAATTAATTAATTCAGCAACATCTTTTGCTACAAGTTCTAATGGGTCATTGGCGCTTGGTTCTAAAGTAAATTCTAGTGGGCTAAGTTATGCTTTTGATATTCCAAATAGTATGTCTACTATTATAATAAGTAAAACAAAAGAGCATACAGAATGTAAAGATGAAAATTTTGTTTATGTGTATGAGGTTATAAGAACAGTAAAAGAAGATGCAGAACTTCAATCTTTAATTGGTACATACAAACCAGAAATGTTGCTTGTTGTAGATAATTTGTATCAATCATTAATGCAAGCAGATTCAATTTATAATTCAAATAATTATACTAGATTAATATTTAACATAAATGCAAAAACGGATGATGACAATGCTAAGCAATTAATAAAAGAAGTGCAACAATATTTAAATGAAAATCAAAGTAATTATTATGTAGTAAACAACACATTAAATGTTATAGAAACAGAAGATGTTTTTAAAGCCGATAGGTTGAAGGTTGAACTTATTTCAATTTTAGCAATTTTAATTATTGTGTTAATATCATTTAGGCGTATAAGCATCCCAATTATTTTAGTGCTTGCAATTCAAGGTGCATTGTGGGTAAACCTTGCAGGTAATGCCTTATTTGGAAATTCAATTTTCTTCTTGTGTTACTTGCTTGGCACAGCAATTCAAATGGGTGCGACAATAGATTATGGTATATTGTTAACAGATAGATATATAGAGGCAAGAAAGAGTTACGATAAATTTGAAGCAATAAAAGTTGCAATAGACAAGTCCTTTGTAACAGTGTTATCCTCTGGTAGCATATTAACATTTGCGGCATTAACTATAGGTTTTGTTTCAAGTGTTCCACTAATTTCTTCTATTGGTTATTTAATTGGTTGTGGTGCCTTATGTGCGTCTATTACTATATTGTTTATTTTACCTCAATGCTTCTTACTTTTAGATAAATTAATGGTAAAAAGGGCCAAAACATATGAATTTATCTCTAAAAACCGCAAGGATGGCAAATAATTTTAATTTAAACATTAAAATTAAAATTAAATGAATTTATAAATAAAACCACCATAAAAATGGTGGTTTTTTATTTTTTAATAAGTTCTACTTGTTCTTTAGCTGCATCGGAATAGCCTCTATACATACCATGTGTTATAATCAAGTTATTATCTAGCACCTTATATTTTTGCATAAGGATATGCCTTAAAGAACAATAACCCAAACCTATTGTTACAGTTTTAACATTATAGCCGTTTTGTTGCATACTTTTGCTTATGTTTTTAGCGCATCGCTCTATTGAGTTTAATAGATCTGTTACATTTGGTGATGTGTGATGTCTATCATTGTCGCTTAATTTATCTACTAGTTTTAGTGGCATATCAATATTATCAAAACAAAGAGTTTCGGTTTCTTTATTATACCAAATATATGCTTGCGCCAGCAAATCATTATTTTCTGTATTTTCAAATACAACAAATCCAGCATCGGGGTTTGTGTAGCCATCTTCCAGGCAATTTGCACCTCTGCTTCTAATAGTTTGGCAAGAGCCTAATTTGTTACCCGTAATAAAAGCATAAATATCATCTTTTTCTAATAATTTAAATTTTATAGGGTGAGCCTCGTCATCTTTAAGTGCGGTTATACTTCTTATGTCTTTAATTTGTTTTGCAATTTTTAAAATATTTTGCATTTTTTCAAATTCTTTTTCGGTATAACAATATGGAGCAATTAAATCTGCGAGTTCTTTATTTTCTTTTGTTATATGATCGTAAGTGTATGCTTTGCAGTGTTCAGCTAAAAATATCGGTGTTAAAAGAGCACTTTTAGAAGTGCCAGAAAGTTTTTTGTTAGGTACAGTTGCTAAAATATTTTCGAAATTGTTATGAACATCTGCTAAATAATTTTTTGGGTTTTGTAATTTCCCATATTTGTCCAACAAAGAAAATATCATAAAATTAGGCTTATAGTATTTCATAAAAAATGAGGCGAATGTTTTATTATAATATTTTGTAATTTTCAAATCTTTGTAATTGTTTGATAAATTTATAGCTAAATAATACTTTGAATTGTTGCTATAACATTCTATTGAATTATAAAATTTGTTTACTA
>CAVFEO010000018.1:0-14946 GCA_963621425.1 bacterium
GCTTTTTATTTATTTAGCATATTCTGTAGTTCTAGTTTCTCTGATTACATTAACTTTAATTTGACCAGGATATTCTAATTGCTCTTCAATGTTTTTAGCAATATCCTTAGCAAGAAGCATTGTTTGTTCCTCAGAAATTTCTTCAGGTTTAACTATTACCCTAACTTCTCTACCTGCTTGAATTGCAAAAGACTTATCAACGCCTTTAAAATTATTTGCAATTTGCTCAATATTTTCTAGGCGTTTAATATAACTTTCTAAAGATTCTCTTCTAGCACCAGGTCTAGCACTAGAAATTGCATCGGCTGCCTGTACAAGTATTGCCTCTATAGATTCAAACTCTACTCCGCCGTGGTGAGCTTCAATACAATGAATAACAGCTTTGTTTTCTTTATACTTTTTGGCAAGGTCAACACCAATACTAACATGTGTACCTTCCATCTCTCTATCAAGCGCTTTACCCACATCATGAAGTAGTCCGCCTCGTTTAGCAATATTTGCATCTGCGCCTAATTCTTCTGCCATTAATCCAGCCAAATAAGCAACTTCTAAGCTATGGTCCAAACAATTTTGTCCATAACTTGTTCTATATTTTAGCCTACCAAGAACTTTAATTAATTCTGGATGCATATTATGGATTCCAACACTAAAACAAGCATTTTCTCCCGCTTCTTTAATAGTAGCATCCATATCTTTTGTAACTTTTTCAACAACATCTTCAATTCTTGCCGGATGAATTCTACCATCTAAAATTAATTTTTCAAGAGAAATTCTGGCAATTTCTCTTCTAACTGGATCAAAGCCAGAAAGTGTAATAACATCCGGTGAATCATCAATAATTAACTCAACACCAGTTGCTTGCTCTAGTGCTCTAATATTTCTACCCTCTCTACCAATTATTCTGCCTTTAACTTCTTCGTTTGGAATTGGCACAACAGAAACTGTAACTTCTTGAGTGTGGTCTGCAGCACATTTTTGTATGGCAAGTGTAATTATTTCTCTAGCCTTTTTATCTGCATTTTCTTTAGCTTCTGCTTCAATATCTTTAACCAATTTAATTGCTTCAAGTTTTGCCTCATCTGTAAATTCAGAAATAATTCTATCTTTTGCTTCTTCTTTGGTTAAACTAGATATCTTTTCTAATTCTGCAATTTGTTTAGCCTTAACATCTTGAATTTCTTTTTGATATTCTTCTGTTTGCTTTTCTTTTTGTTCTAATTCTTGCTTTAATTTGTCAATGTTTTCTTGTTTTTTATCTAACTGATCTTCTCTTTTTAGCAAGTTTTGTTCTCGTGCCAAAATACTCTCTTCTAGTCGATGTTTTTCACCTCTGCGCTCTTTTAAATCTTGCTCAGTTTGATTTTTAATTTTTAAAGCCTCTTCCTTTGCTTCTAAAACTGCTTCTTTTTTAACGGCTTTAGCTTCAGCATAAGCTTCTTCTATAATTCTATTGCATTCTTTTTTTGACTTGTTTAGATTTTTAATATTTACTTTAGATAAAATTAAATAACCAATAAGTGCACCTGCAATAATACCTATTACAGCAGTTAAAGATACCAAAAGTGGAGTACTTATTAATAGTACTGACATTTTATTCTCCTTAACATTAGTTGGCATTATATTTAACACCATTATTTATTATAAAAAAATATTTGACTATTGTCAAATAAAAAAAGCATAAGCCCAATTACTTATGCTTAATTAATTTTACAAATACTTTTTAATCATGTTTGTCAAAAAGCCAATATCTTTAAAACCAAGTTGAGTTTCCATCTCTTGTCCTTCTTTAAAGAACACCATTGTAGGAATACTCATAACTTTATACTTTTTAACAAGTTCCTCATTACCATTAGCATCAACATCAATTTTAACAATTTTAACATCTTTAAATGCGTCTTGTAATTCTTCCAACACTGGTGCAAGCATTTTACAAGGTGGGCACCATGTAGCGTAAAAATCTACTAAAACTAATTTATTATCTGCAATAGTTTTTTCAAAGTCTTTGCCTGTTATGTGTTTAATCTCACTCATATTTATAACTCCTTAATTATCTCATTAATAACAAAACCACTAAGAACACTAGCACATGCTGGCGGATGGTATGATATACTACCAATCACATCTTGTACCTTAACTGATTCTACTTTAGAATATACCACATTATATTTTTTAATGCAATTTTCTCTGCAATATTTTCTCAATTTCTTACCAATGGCATCATATTCGGTTTTAAAAATATCACAAACAACATAGTTTGGCACAGAAAATTTATTCCCAGCACCAAGAGCGGAAATACATTTTATATTATTTTGATAGCAATATTTTATCAAATTAAATTTTGCTTTAATGTCATCAATACAATCAACAACATAACTATATTTATCTAAATTAAACTCTAAAATGTTCTCCGTTGTTATTTTTTTAGCAACTGAATTAATAGTCGCACTGCTATTAATTTCTGTTAATCTGTTTTTTAAAACATCAACTTTTGTTTTCCCAACTGTTGATTCTAACGCAATTATTTGGCGATTTAAATTTGTTTCGTCAATTATATCAAAATCAACAATTGTTAAATTTTCAACGCCTGCACGAACTAAAAATTCAGCAACAAACCCACCAACTCCGCCAACGCCAAATAAAATTATTTTAGATTTCTTTATTTTATCAAATCTTTCTTGGCCAATTAATGCCTTTTCTCTATTAAATTGGTTCATTAAATTATATACTTCTTTAAATCAAATTCTTTGGTTGTTCCTTTAAATGTATTGTCTACATATTCTTTGTTAATAATAACATCAACAATGCCATCGTTACTGCCAGCATTAAAAGACAAGTCAAGTAGTAATTGCTCAAGTATTGTATGCAACCTTCTTGCGCCAATATTTTCACTTGTTTCGTTTTCTTTTTCAGCAAGTTCTGCAATTGCCATTAATGCATCATCTTCAAATACAAGATTAATATTATCAACTTTTAACAATTCTTGATATTGCTTAATTATAGCATTTTGTGGTTGAGTTAAAATTCTTATAAAATCTTCTTTATTTAAGTTATTCAACTTAACTCTAATTGGGAATCTACCCTGCAATTCAGGAATTAAATCTTCCACTTTAGAAATATGGAATGCCCCCGCTGCAATAAACAAAATATAATCTGTTTTAACAAAACCATATTTTGTAGAAACTGTACTGCCTTCCACAATTGGCAAAATATCTCTTTGGACGCCCTCTCTAGAAACTTCTGGTCCATTACCTTTAGACGCCCCCGAACTAGATGTTATTTTATCAATTTCATCAATAAAAATAATTCCCTCTTGTTCAACTTTTCTTATTGCTTCTTCATTTACATTATCTAAATCAACAAGTTTTTCTGCTTCTTGTTGCAATAAAATAGTTTTAGCTTCTTTAACGGTTAATGTTTTTCTTTTCTTTTTTGCAGGGAACATAGTAGAAAACATTTCTGAAAGATTAATTTCAAAGCCAACGCCGTTGGCAATATTATTTTGTTTTGGAACTTCATTAACTTCAACTTCAACAAGTTCACTGTCGCACTTGTTATCTGCATAATCTTTTTCTATTTGAGCCTTTAACTCTTCAGGCGAAACATCAGTTCCTTTAGCCTTTCTTGATATATAAAGAGCTTTTAGTATTTCTTCATCAACAATTGCTTTTGCCTTTTTTTCTACATTTTTAATTTGCTCTTCTTTTACCATACGAACAGCAACTTCAACTAAATCTCTAACCATACTTTCTACATCTCTGCCAACATATCCTACTTCAGTAAATTTAGTTGCTTCTACTTTAACAAAAGGCGCATTAATTAATTTAGCAAGCCTTCTTGCAATTTCTGTTTTACCAACCCCCGTTGGACCTTGCATAATAATGTTTTTCGGAGTAATTTCATCACGCAATTCTTTTGGTAATTTATTGCGTCTATAATTATTTCTTAATGCTACAGCAACTGCTTTTTTTGCTTCATTTTGGCCAATAATGTACTTATCTAGTTCTGCAACAATTTGATTAGGTGTTAATTCCATTTAAACTTCCTCCACTGTAATATTTTTATTTGTATAAATACATATGCTACCTGCAACTTCTAAAGATTTTATGGCAATTTCTTTAGCAGACAAATTGGTATTTTGCAATAAGGCTTTACCAGCAGAAAGAGCGTAGAATCCGCCTGAACCAATTGCACATATATCATCTTCTGGTTCAATAACATCTCCGTTACCAGTAACAAGTAGCATTTGATTTTTATCAGCAACAATTAAAGTCGCCTCTAAATTCCTTGCAGCCTTATCCTCTCTCCAAATTAAAGCAAGTTCAACCGCACTTCTCATAAGATTCCCGCTAAATTTATTTAACATTTTTTCAAATTTTTCACACAAGTTAAAAGCATCTGCAACAACTCCCGCAAAGCCTATAACAACTTGGTCTTTATATATTCTTCTCACTTTTTTTGATGTGGCTTTCATAACCATATTTCCAAGTGTCATTTGTCCATCACCAGCAATTGCTGTTTTACCATCTCTTTTTACGCCAACAATTGTTGTACCTCTTAATTCATTATTAGACATTATATTTCTCCTTTATTAATTTAATTATTGATATTGCATCATCTGCAAGCATTGCTCTTTTTTTGTTTTTATCTTTAACATCTTGATATTTTAATGCCATAATTGAATAATTGGCATTCATTGGTTGAAAATCTTTTACATTAGCAAAAGATATGTAATTTAATAACGAACCTAATGAAGTTTGATTTGTAAAATCTATTAGTTCTTCATTATTTAAATACCTTGACATATTTATACCACAAGCAAGTCCGCTTGCAATACTTTCAACATAACCTTCAACCCCACTTAACTGACCAGCAACAAAAATGTTGTTAAAATTTTTGCATTGAGAATATTTATTTAATATTTTTGGTGCACATATAAAAATGTTTTTATGCATCGCACCGAACCTAGCATATTCTGCATTTTTTAGTGCAGGCAACATAGAAAAAACTCTCTTTTGTTCTGGAATTGTTAAGTTTGTTTGAAATCCAACCATATTATATGCATTATTTGCATTATCTTCTTTTCTTAGTTGAAGCACTGCATAATATCTTTCTCCTGTGGTTGGATTCGTAATACCTATTGGTTTTAATGGTCCAAAGCGCAAAGAATCAAGTCCGCGTTTTGCAAGCACTTCAACTGGCATACAACCTTCAAATACTTTTTGTTCAAAGTCTTTTAATTCTGCGCGTTTTGCATTTGCTAATTCTGTTGCAAAACTGATATATTCCTCTTTGCCTAACCCTATATTTAGATGATCTGCTTCACCCTTATTATATCTATCAGCAAAAAATGCATATTTCATATCAATACTATCTGCGTATACAATTGGAGAGCAAGCATCATAAAACGATAAAAAATCATTACCAAATAATTTTTTTAAGTTGTTGCATAATACATCACTTGTTAATGGGCCAGTAGCAATAACTGTTGGAACATTTACATCAATACTTTCCACTTCTTTATTGATTATCTTTATTAGACTAATCTTTCTTATTTCATCAGTAACCAATGCAGAAAACTTTTCTCTATCAACAGACAATGCAGAACCAGATGGCACTTGACAATTAAGAGCACATTTAATAACTAGGCTGTCAAGTTCTTCTAATTCTTTTTTTAATAAGCCACAAGCATTAGTTACTTCTTTACTTTTTAAAGAATTACTACATACTAATTCAGCAAAATTTTCGCTTTTTTGCGCTGGCGTTTTTTTAATAGATTTCATTTCATAAAGTTCTACTTCTATGCCACGCTTTGATAGTTGGTATGCGCACTCGCAACCTGCTAGACCTGCGCCAATTACTCGTACTTTTAACATTTAAAACCTACTTTATATTTTTAGTGTTTTTGCATTTTGGGAAGTTTGGACAAGCAAGGAATTTGCCATTTTTACCCATTTTAAATATCATTTTAGCACCACATTTATCACAAACAACATCGCTTTCTTTGCCTATAGAATCATCTGTATTATCTGTATAATTTTTAGTAAATTTACATTTTGGGAAATTTGGGCACGCCAAAAATTTACCATTTTTGCCCGTTTTAAGCAGTAAATTTGCGCCACATTGAGGACATTTTTCTTCCGTTTCTTTAGGTGGCTCAACTTCTTTAATTGTACCATCATCATTTAAAGATTTGGTATTTTTACATTTTGGGAAGTTTGGACAAGCTAAAAATTTACCACTTGCACTTGTTCTTATAACCATAAAGGCGCCACACTTATCACATGGTATATCTGTTTGAACTGGTGGATTTTTAGATGAATCTTTATACACTTCTTCAATTTGTTTTTCAAAGCCATCGTAAAAATCTCTTATTACATCTTTATAATTTAGTTTACCTTTAGAAATTTCATCAAGTTTTTCTTCCATTTCCGCAGTAAACTTAACGTTCATTATATCGCTGAAATTTTCTGTTAAATAATCGCAAACAGTTTCGCCAATTTCTGTAGGCACGAAATATTTATCCTTTAATACGCAATAATTTCTGTTAAACAAAATTTGTACAGTTTGGACATATGTTGCCGGTCTTCCAATACCTTTTGCTTCCATTAGTTTAACAAAACTAGGTTCATTATATCTTGTTGGTGGTTTTGTAAACTTTTGTTCATATTTAATATCTGTACAGTTTAATTTTTGCCCTTCGTTTACCTGTGGCAACTTATCCTTGGTTTCAGTTTCATCAACTTCTTGCTCTTTATCGTATACAGCCTTAAAGCCTTTAAATTTTGGAGTATTACCGCTAACCCTAAAAGTGTATGCACCATTTTTAATATCTAAAACAACGCTATCATAAACATAATCTGACATTTGGCTCGCCAAAAACCTTTCATAAATCAATTTATATAGTCTATATTGGTTTGAAGAAAGTTCAGCTTTAATACTATCTGGCGTAATATTAATATCAATAGGCCTAATTGCTTCGTGGCCTTCTTGAGCAGATGCTTTTGATTGATAGTGGTTAAACTTACTTGGTGCAAATTCTTCTCCATAATTTTGAATAATGAATTGCTTAGCTGCCTTTTGCGCCACATCACTTACTCTTGTACTATCTGTTCTTATATAAGTAATTAATGCCCTTTTGCCATAAGTTTTTGTTTGAACGCCTTCATACAAACTTTGCGCAGTTTTTGCTATAACATCTAAACTCATTTTTAACTTTTGACCAGCATCTTGTTGCATACTGCTTGTAATAAATGGCGGATTTGCTTTTTGATATTTAACTTCTTTTTTAAGCTTATCTACAATGTAATCATTTTGTTTAAGTTCTTCAAGAATTTTATCTAACTGTTCTTTTGATTTAATTTCAAATTTCTTATTGTTTTTAATACCCAGTAAAGTCTTAAAATTAACATTTTGCTCATTAAATAAAGCATTAACTGTCCAATACTCCTGCGGGACAAAATTTCGTATTTCCCTTTCTCTATCAACAACTAATTTAAGAGCAACAGATTGTACTCTACCTGCTGACAATTTAGGAGCAATTTTTTTGTTTAGTATCGGTGATAATTTGTAACCAACAAGCCTATCTAAAATCCTTCTTGCTTGTTGAGCATTTATTAAATCATAATCAAGTTTTCTAGGATGCTCAATTGCGTGAGCAACAACATCATGTGTAATTTCGTTAAATGTTATTCTGCATTCATCATCATCTTTTAAATTTAAAAGATATGCTATGTGCCAACTAATTGCTTCTCCCTCTCTATCTGGGTCGGTTGCAAGATATATTTTTTCTGCCTTGGAAGCAAGTTTTTTACATTCTTCTATAACAGCTTTTTTACTAGGAATTGGCTGATAATTTGGTGTAAAATCATTTGTAATGTCAATTCCCATACCTTTTTCTGGCAAATCTCTTATATGTCCTTTTGTTGCAAAAACAGTATAATCGTCACCTAAATATTTTTTAATTGTTGCCTGTTTACCAGGTCCTTCTATAATAACAAGTTTCATAAAGTCTCCATTATATTATTCTAACATATTTATTGCCTGCCATCTTCTTTATTTTCTTTCTTATTTCTAGACCGGTTAATATGCTTAAAAGTTTACGAGATGCAATGCCCGTTTTTAATACTAAATAATCAAAGTGCGCTTCTTGCACATCATCAAGAATTGCAAATATTAGTGATTCTTCATCACTTACATCTTCTTTTTCTTTTATAGGAATATAAACAATATTCATTTCATCTAAAATTTCTTTTGGCGAGGTTACAAGCATAGATTGACAATTTTTGATAAGTAAGTTTGTATAACTACTTTTGTAAGAATTAATATTGCCTGGAATAGCGTATATAGTTCTATTATACATTTCTGCATAGTCTGTTATATACTTAACTCCACTTTTCATACCAGCTTCTGTAACCAATACGGCAGAAGATAAGCCGGCAACAAGCCTCGCCCTCATTTGGAACATATAGTTCATTGTTTCTGTTTGAGGTGCCCACTCGCCAATAACTAAACCAACGCTTGCAATTTTCTTAGATAATTCTGTGTTTATACTTGGGTAAATTTTATTAATTCCACCACTGATAACAGCAATTGTTTTACCCTTATTCTCTATTGTGACATTGTGAGCAATGGTATCAAGCCCTTCAGATAATGTGCTAAGAATTGTTACACCGCTAAGGCAAAGTTCTTTTGCAAATTTTTGAGTTATCAAATAACCATAATTATCATACATCCTTGTACCAACAATGGCTACAATATTTGTTTTTAATAAAGATAAATCGCCTTTATAGTACAAAACTATAGGCGGTATATCTGTGTTTTTAAGTTGTGATGGATAGTTTGGATTTTCTATTGAAATAAAATCAACAACGCCATCCAATTCTTTCCAAACCATTTTCAAATATTCATTGTTAGCACAATCAACTAATTTAGAATAATCATTTTCACAAATTGCTTTTAATTCTTTTTCGTATTTTTGTAAATTAAAAACTTCCTTACCACTTTTTATAAGATTATATATTTTGTTTTTCTTATTTAGCGTAAGAAATTTAAAACTATCTAACCAAAACCAACCCAAATCAGCATCAGTTAAATTCTTTGTTTTCTTATATTCTTCTAATTCCATTATTAAATCCCATATTTACTATCTAAATTTCTATATTGAATTGCTTCTAGCACATGTTCTGTTTGTATATTTTCACATCCATCAAGATCTGCAATAGTTCTAGCAACCTTTAAAATTCTATTATATGCCCTTGCAGATAAATCAAGAGCTTCAAAAGCGTTTTTCATAATCTCTTGAGTTTCTTCATTTAATTGACAATATTTTAATATGTGTTTTTGCGTCATTTTAGAATTGTTAAATATTTTATCTTTTTTATATCTTTCAAGTTGAATTGCTTTAGCCTTTTCAACTCTTTTTTTCACTTCACTGCTTGGTTCTTCCTCACGCGTGCTCATCATTTCGTCATATTTTACGCTATCAACTTCAATATGTAAATCAATTCTATCAAGTATTGGTCCACTTAATTTGTTTCTGTATTTTTGAATTTGAGATGGTGTGCACTTGCATTTAGTAACATCTTCATCGCCATAATAACCACAAGGGCAAGGGTTCATACTTGCAATTAAAATAACATTTGCTGGGTATTCAATGCTTTGCTGAATTCTAGATACAACAATTTTACCATCTTCTAGTGGTTGACGCAAAGATTCTATTGCCTCTCTTTTATATTCTGGCATTTCATCCAAATAAAGCACGCCATTATGCGCAAGGCAAACTTCACCTGGTTTAGCTCTATGCCCTCCACCAGTTAAGGCTATTGCTGTTGCTGTATGGTGGGGTGACCTAAAGGGCCTGTGAGCAACAATGCCAACCGCATTATCCAAAATTCCGGCGATACTATGAATTTTAGTTACTTCTAACGCCTCTTCAAAAGTTAAATCTGGTAAAATTGTTGGGAATGCTTTTGCTAGCATACTCTTACCAGTACCTGGTGGGCCAATTAAAATGCAGTTATGACCGCCTGCAGCACAAATTTCCAATGCTCTTTTGGCAACCACTTGACCTTTAACATATTTAAAATCATCAGGTACTTCAATTTTTGTTTGCATTTCTTCAAATGGAACAATTTCTACAGGTTTTACAACTTGGAATCCTGTTAAGAATTCAATTAATTGTTGAAGTGAAGAAACACAGTAAACTTCAATGTCCTCTAAATAACTTGCCTCTTTTTCGTTTTCTTTTGGTATTATTACCTTCTTAATACCCAAATCACGTGCTGCAATTAATATAGGCAAAATACCATTTACCTTTTTTACAGAGCCATCTAAACTTAATTCGCCAACATAAGCATAATCATTAACCTTATCTAATTCAACAATTTCATTAGATGCTAAAATTGCTATTGCAATAGCCAAATCATACAAAGCCCCTTCTTTTTTTAAATATGCCGGTGCTAAATTAATTGTAATTTTATCTATAGGAAATTGATAATGGCTATTTCTTATTGCGCTTTTTACCCTAAATTTTGATTCTTTAATTGCAGTGTCTCCCATACCAACAATATCATAAGTTGGCAAACCGTAACTTATATCAACTTCAACATCAACTAGGTAACCATCAATACCATTTAAGCCAAAACTTTTTACTTTTGCTAACATCCACAATTCTCCTTTGTATTTTATATAATAACAAATTTTATTTAATTAATCAACCATAATTTGTTAAACATATAATTTTTTTAAATTTATTACAAAAAACACGAAATGTTAATCTCGTGTTTTATTGCTTTAGTTTATTTTGAAGTATTGTTCTTACTTCATTATGGTTGGCCTTACCTTTTGTAGCTCGCATTACTTGACCAACAAAGAAAGTTAGAACTTTTTCTGGATTAGTAGCGTAATCTTCAACAGCTTTTTCATTAGCTTTAATAACATCATCAATCGCTTTTTCTACATCACCAGCAGAAATATTGTTAATCATATTATTTTTTGTTGCAATATCTTTAGCCCCAGTTTGTCCGCTTGCACACAATTCGATTATTTTTTTAGCATTTTGCGCACTAATTTCATTTTTATCAAGCATAGATAAAATTGTGGCAAAATCTTCAGCAGTTAGCGGAATAATTGTCTTGTCATCTTGGTCTACAACATATTTAACAACTTCAGTCATAATCCAATTGCACGCCTTTTTAGGTTGAGCATAAAGAGCAATAGTGTTATCAAAAAAGTCAGAAATTTCTTTTTTAGCTATTAATTGCTCTGCATCATATTCAGTTAATTTATAATCGTTAATATATTTTTCTTTTCTCTCTTGTGGCAATGCAGGAATTGTGTTTTTTATTTTTTCAACAAGTTCACTATTTATCCTTACGGCAAGCAAATCTGGGTCTGGGAAATACCTATAATCTTGGCTGTTTTCTTTACTTCTTAAAGAAATACTTTTACCCTTTTCATCGTCCCATTTTCTTGTTTCTTGCTTAATTTTTTCGCCTTTTTCTAACAACTCAATTTGTCTTTTAGATTCGTAATCAATAGCACGAACAACACTCTTAAAAGAGTTTAAGTTTTTCATTTCTGTACGAGTGCCAAGAACATTAGAACCCTTTGGTTTTACGCTAACATTAACATCACACCTCATACCGCCTTGCTCCATTTTGCAATCAGCAACGCCCGCATAAATTAAATTATCACGCAAGCCGTTCAAAAATTGAATAGCCTCATCACTAGAAGAAATGTCCGGCATAGAAACCATTTCTATAAGAGGAACACCGCCTCTATTATAATCTATTAATGTTCCAACTTGTTCATTTTTATGAATTAATTTGCCAGCATCTTCTTCCAAGTGAATTCTGTCTAATCTAATAAACTTTGTTTTATTGTTTACCCATATTCCTCCGCCCACGCAAATTGGTTTAACAAGTTGACTTATTTGATAAGCCTTACTTAAATCTGGATAAAAATAATTTTTTCTCTCAAAAACTGCAGTTTCGTTAATCCTGCAACCCATACAAAGCCCAGCTTTAATTGTATATTCAACTGCTTTTTTATTTAAAATTGGTAATGCTCCAGGAAGGCCAATACAAACAGGACAACAATTTGTGTTAGGTTCACTACCAAATGCATTAGCACAAGAACAAAAAACTTTAGAATTTGTTTTAAGTTCAGCATGGACTTCTAGCCCAATAACAATATCGTAATTGCTGTTCACTTATTTAACCTCCCTATTATTTTGTATGTATGAAGATAACTCATACACAACTTTTTCATTTAATTTGTTAGCAAGAATTTGCACACCAAGTGGTAAATTATTTTCGCTTAAAGCGTATGGAATTGAAATTGCTGGTAGTGAAGCTATGTTTGCAGGTATAGTAAACATATCTTCCATATACATATCAACAGGATTAGTATGTGCACCTATTTTAAAAGCCTCGCCATATGTTGTTGGCATAATAATACAATCACACTTATCAAACGCACTATTAAATTCTTTTTTAATTTGTTGTTGAATTTTCTTTGCTTTATTATAATAGGCATCAAAATAGCCACTACTTAAAACAAAGTTACCAAGCATTATCCTTCTTTTAACTTCTTTACCAAAACCTTGCGTTCTACTTTTTATATATATCTCATCAACATTTGAAGCTTCCTGAGCTCTCTTAGTATACTTAATGCCTTCAAATCTGCCCAAGTTACTTGTAGCTTCTGCTGGAGCTAAAATATAATAAACAGGTAAGCAAAGAGCAATATCTGGCACATCTACTTCTACAACACTAAAACCAGCACTTTTTAGCCACTCAATTAGTGATGTAAACTTATCATTTTTGCCCATTAATTCTGCAACTTGTTTAACTATGCCTATTTTTAATTTAGAATTACATTTTGCACAAAATGATGCATAGTCATCAATTGGATTAATTAGCGAAGTTTCATCGTGAGCATCATTACCAGCTATTACAGATAGTAAAAGCGCATTATCTTCTACATCTTGTGTAATTGGCCCTACTTGATCTAAACTTGATGCAAAAGCAACAATGCCGTACCTTGATACTCTGCCATATGTTGGTTTTAATCCAACTACACCATTGTACGAACTTGGTTGTCTAATAGAACCTCCTGTATCTGTTCCTAAAGCACATGGCACCATACCGCTTGCTACAGCGACAGCACTGCCACCACTTGAGCCTCCTGCAACTCTTGTATTGTCTATAGCATTTTTGCAAAGCCCATAAGCAGAATTCTCATTTGAACCACCCATAGCAAATTCATCCATATTAGCTCTGCCAATAATTATAGCATCTTCTTTTAGTAATTTTTCAACAACTGTGCTTGAGTATTGAGCTTTATAATCTTCCAAAAATTTTGATGCACAACTTGCTATTTTACCTTTGTATAAAATATTATCTTTAATTAAAATTGGCACTCCTGCAAGCCTACCAAGTTTTTCGCCATTTTGCACTTTTAGGTCTATTTTTTTAGCATTTTCTATAACATCGTCAAAAACTTCTAGAATTGCATTTAAATTTGCATTTTTTTCTTTAATTTGTTCTAGATAATAATTAACAACATCTACGCATTTAATTTCTTTATTTTTTACTTTATCTACTATTTCTCTAACTTTCATTTTAATTACTCCATCATTAATGGTACTGCAAAACTACCTAATTTTTTGTTAGGTGCGTTTAGTAATACTTCTTCTTGACTTAAACCTTCTTTTGCTTCGTCTTCTCTTAAATCTGCAAAATCGTGTGTATTGTATTCAATGTCGCCATCTACATGCGCATTTTCTATTTGATTAACAAATGTTAAAATTTGATTAAATTCTTTTTGAAAATTATCAATTTCTTCATCAGTAAATTCAAGTGCAGAAAGGTTTGCTAGATGTACAATATTTTCCTTACTAATTTCCATAATCGCTTCTCCTTTATTAAAAAATGCTCTAACAAAATGTTAAAGCATTCCCTATCTTTGTGCAATAACAAATTATTTACACAAAAATTTAACATAAATATATTATTTTGTCAAGGAATTATGTTCGTTTAATTCCTTTTACAATTATTCCAGAAATTAAGCCAATAACTGCAGAAAAAAGCAAATTATACAAAAAACTAATATCCATTACAAAATCGCTAGATAATATGCTAAAAACTAAATAAGCAATTATTGTATATGTTATGCCTATAATTAAACCTTTTAGCATATTAATTTTATGTTTTTTATTAACAATAAAACACGCTAATAAAATGCTCGCAATTTTAATTATTTGATTTGTTGTTAAAATCGCAGTATTTGAAATATCTAAAAATTTTAACACAACAGCAAATAACAAAACGGCCACCATTGTTGTAATAACAGCAATTAATACAGCTTTTAAATATATTGTTATGTCACGCTTAATTTCTTGTACATTAACTTTTCTATTAAACATTAGTCTTTACCTCAACTAATGTATATGAAAAATTTTTAACAATTATTCTTTTTTGCTTTTCTTTTTCTTACCCTTTTCAAATGGGTCACCAGTGTCTTTTTCTTCCTTATTTTCACTTTGAACTGGTTTTTCTTCTTTTGCTTCGTTTTTATCAATTACTTTTGATGATGCTTGTTCGTTCAAATTGTCAGAAGTTTCTTGAACTTTTTTCATTAAATCATCAATATTTTCATCTTTAGGTTCCTCTTTTACTTCATCTTTGTCGTCAATACAAGCGATGCCATTGATGTCAATTTCAAATGTCATAGCATTTTCTGCTTCACCTGATTTAATTGTAAAAACTTTAGTTCCATCAAGAGCAGTTCTAACAGCAACAATTTCGCCAAAAACGCCAGAAACAGTTTTAATTTTCGCTCCTACTACAAATTTTTCTCTTAACTTCATTGTTTCTTCATAATACAATTTTTGTCTTTTACTACTAGATACAGTCATCCAAATGCAACCTAATAGCATTACAC
>CAVFEO010000019.1:0-12182 GCA_963621425.1 bacterium
GAAAATAATCTTGTTGATTTATATAAAAATATAGAAATGCCACTTGTTGATGTTCTTTGTGATATGGAACTTGCCGGCATTAAAATAGATGAAAAAGTTTTAAATGAACTAGATAAAAAAGTGTCCAACGAAATTGATGCCATAACAAAAGAAATATATGGTATGCTTGGGTACGAAATAAATTTAAATAGTCCAAAACAACTTGGTAAAGCGTTGTTTGAAGATTTGAATATTTTTGTTGCGGGTAACAAAAAAATGAGTACTTCTGTTGAAATACTTCAAAAAATAGAAAATGCGCATCCAATAGTGCCACTAATTCAAAAATATCGCAAACTAGTTAAGGTGAAAAGCACATATATAGATGTTTACCAACAGCACAAGTCGTCAGGTTTTATATATACACACTTTTTGCAAATGGTTACAGGTACAGGCAGGTTAAGTTGTAAAGAACCAAACTTGCAAAATATTCCAATTAGAGATGAAGAAGCAAAAGAAATTAGGGAAGTGTTTACTTCTAGATTTTCTGATGGCTATTTAATGAGCCTAGATTATGAACAAATAGAGTTAAAACTTATGGCGAACTTTTCAGGTGACCCAACTATGATAGATGCGTTTAAATCTGGACAAGATATTCACTCTGCAGTTGCAAGCAAAATATTTAATGTTCCAATTGAAATGGTTACAAAAGATATGAGAAGAAAGGCAAAAACTGTTAACTTTGGCATAATTTATGGCCAAAGTGCATATGGTTTGAGTGTTAGTTTGGATATTCTTGTTAAAGAGGCTCAAGAGTTTATAAATTCATATTTTGCAACTTTCCCAAAGGTTAAAGAATATATGGAAAATAGCAAGCAACAAGCAAGGGATAACAACTTTACAGCAAAAACAATGTTTGGCAGAATTCGCCATATACCAGAACTTCAAGCAAGCAACTTCCAATTAAAATCTTTTGGTGAAAGAGTTGCTATTAATATGCCACTTCAAGGTAGTGCATCTGATATTATTAAAATGGCAATGATAAAAGTAAATAATGTTTTAAAACAAAAAGGGTTACAGGCAAAACTGGTGCTTCAAATACACGATGAACTTGTGTTTGATGTGCCAAGTTGTGAACTTAAAGAAGTTGAACAAATAGCAAAAGAGGCTATGCAAAATGTAGTAAAACTTGCAGTTCCTTTAACGGTTAGTGCAAGCGTTTCTAGAACATTAAACAAATAAAAATAAAGGTAAAAATAAATGGAAAAACTGACAATTATTCAGGGGGATGATGTTTTTACAAAAAAG
Organism: bacterium; assembly: GCA_963621425.1. GTDB lineage: Bacteria > Bacillota > Clostridia > Christensenellales > UBA1242 > CASFBJ01. The sequence continues at coordinate 1,285 of CAVFEO010000019.1, forward strand.
AAAAAACTTAACAAAAGTGCAATAGCGGGTATTGTTTATTTGCTTTGTTGCGTTTTGTTTACAGTTGTTAAAATATTAAGTGCAAATGGCTTATTAAACTTTCAAAGCGTATTACTTAATGAACTTGTAACATCATCTATAATACAAATTATTATATTATTCACAGTGCCGGTTGTGTTATACACAATGCTTTCAAAACAAAACTTTAAGCAAACATTTAAAGATTTTAGTTTTAAAAAAATAAAACCAATTTCTATTTTATATGCGGTTTTAATTGGTATTGGTGTTAGCATAATTGTATCTTTTATATCAAACTTTTTTGCGACCATAATATCGTTTCTTGGAGCAGAAAGCATTACACAGCAACAAGTAGATTTAAACAATTATAGCGTAGGTATGTTTTTTGTAACAGTGCTTACAAGTTGCTTGTTGCCCGGCATATGTGAAGAAGTTGCGCATAGGGGAATGCTTGTTGGCGCATATAAAAAATTTGGCACAACTTTTGCCATTGTAATAAGTGCTGTTATGTTTGGCTTGTTACATATGAACATATACCAATGCTTTTATGCGTTTTTTGTAGGCCTATTTTTTGCCTATGTTTGCATATACACAAGAAGCATAATTCCGGGTATGATAATGCACTTTATGAATAACTTTTTAAATACAGTTTGGGATTTTAGTTATGTGAACAATTGGCTTGGCGGCGGGCTTTATTCGTGGGAAAACAGCATTATGCAAGCACTTGGCAGTAGTGTGTTTTATTTCTTATCTATTGTTATTTTTATTGGTGCTGTAATGCTTGTTACTTACTTAACCTATAAACTAATCCATAAAGAAAGGTTAGATGAAATACTATCTGATATTACAGAAGAAGATAGTGAAGAATATGAATTTTTAAAACAAAATCGTGCTTTTATGTTTTTAAAAAGTAGGCGTTTTGTGCCTCAAACCATTAAAGATTACAAGTTTGAAAAATTAAAGCAACAAGCCCACGATAAAAAAGTTTCTGTATTAGAATTTTTAGAAAACGATGGGATAAAACTACAGCACAAATGGTATGATAATATTTTTATTTATACAGCAATTGTGCTAGGTGTATTTTACACACTTTATTCATTTATGCTACTGGTTGTGTAAAGATTTTAATGTTGTTAAAAAATAAAAAGAGCAAAATAAAATTTTTGTTCTTTTTTTTTGGTTGTTGCATAAACATATAAAAGTGATATAAGGACAATCACTTTGGAGGTGTTATGAGTAAATACGATATTTATGCGGATATAGCAGAGCGAACTAATGGAGATTTGTATGTTGGGGTGGTTGGACCAGTAAGATGCGGGAAGTCAACCTTTATTTCTTCTTTTATGCAACAATTTGTTTTCCCCAACATAAAAGAGGTTAATGTATTAAATAGAGCGAAAGACGAACTGCCTCAAAGTGGAGATGGCAAACTTGTTATGACAACTCAGCCAAAGTTTGTGCCAAACGAAGCGGTTAGCATAAGCGTTGCTGATAATGTTAAATGCAATATAAGAATGATAGATTGTGTTGGTTTTATGGTGGATGGTGCGGTTTCTGGTGAAGAAGGCAAGGCAAGAATGGTTAAAACCCCTTGGAGCGAAGAAGAAATTCCGTTTGAAGAGGCAAGCGAAATTGGAACAAAAAAAGTAATTACAGAACATAGTAATATAGCAATAATGCTTACAACAGATGGCTCTTTTACATCAATTGATAGGGCAAATTATATCAAAGCAGAAAAGCAAACAGTTAAAGAGCTTAAAAGTAGCCACAAACCATTTGTAATAGCACTTAATTCACATTCACCAAACAGCAAAGAGTGTAAAGAAATTGCAGAGCAAATTAGTAAAGAATATGATGCTCCAGTTGTTAGAATTAACGCTAAAGAATTAAGTGAGGAAAATGTAACAGAAATATTTGTTAAAGTGCTAAGTGAATTTAATATTAAAAGCATAAAAATAAATATGCCTAATTGGCTAAGAGCACTTGATGCTAACGATAATTTGATTTTAGAAATAAAAGAAGAAGTTATAAGCAAAGTTGATAATATGCAAAAAATTGCAGATGCAACAAATATACAAGATGTTATGTTTAGCGAAAATGAAGATTTTGAGCCAATATCAGTTGATAAAATTAACTTAGGAACAGGTGATGTGTATTTTAACATTATTCCAAAGCCTCATTTGTTTTATAAAGTATTATCAAACAAGTGTGGTATGCAAATTAATAATGATTTTGAACTTATGAGCAATTTAAAAAGCTTGGCAACAGCAAAAAGACAATATGATAAATTACAAAATGCATTAGAACAGGCACAAAATGATGGATATGGTATAGTCGAGCCAACACTTGATGAAATTGTTTTAGAAGAGCCTAAAATGGTTAAACACGGCAGTAAAAGTGGAGTGCAAATTAAAGCTGTTGCGCCAAGTTTACATATAATGCGAGTTGATGTGGAAGCAGAAATAAATCCAGTAGTAACAAGTAGTGAGCAAAGCGAAGAAATTGCAAAAATGTTAAAAGATGAATATGCTCTTAACCCAGAAAAAGTTTGGCAAACAAATATGTTCGGTAAAACATTATCTGAACTTGTAAGTGACGGAATGAATGCGAAAATTATAAATATTCCGCAAGATGTTAAAAAGAAAATGAAAAGAACAATGCAACGCGTAACAAATGAGGGGAAAGGTGGAGTTTTATGTATTTTATTATAAAAACGCAAAAAGTACGCATCTTTTGCGTTTTTATTTTAATATAAAAACAAAAAATAAAATTAAAAAATAAACAGAAATTCAAAAATGTGAATATAGTAAAACAAAAAATTTTATTATAATTGTTGAAAAGAGTGTTCGTGTATGATATAATTTAGCATATTTGGAGATATAGTAATGTTAGAATTAAAAAATATTAAAAAGCAATATAAAATGCTTGATGGAGAAATTACTAATGCACTAAATGGCGTTAGCATAAAATTTAGACAAAGTGAATTTGTAAGTATTTTAGGCCCCAGTGGTTGCGGAAAAACCACTCTTTTAAATATAGTTGGTGGTTTAGATAAATACACAACCGGTGACCTTGTTATTGATGGAGTTTCTACAAAAAATTATACTGATAGAGATTGGGATGCTTATAGAAATTACAAAATAGGTTTTATATTCCAATCGTACAACCTTATTCCGCATCTTTCTGTTGTAGAAAATGTTGAACTTGCTTTAACTTTAAGTGGTATAACCAAAAAGGAAGAAAGAAGGAAAAAGGCAATTGCTGTTCTTAAAAAGGTTGGTTTAAAAGATAAAATAAAATCTAAGCCAAACCAACTTTCTGGTGGGCAAATGCAAAGGGTAGCAATAGCAAGAGCGCTTGTAAACGACCCAGAGATTATTCTCGCAGATGAACCAACTGGTGCGCTAGATAGTAAAACAAGTGTGCAAATAATGGAACTTCTTAAAGAAATATCCAGCGATAAATTAATTATTATGGTAACGCACAATCCAGAACTTGCAACCTCTTATTCTTCTCGTATAGTTAGCCTTTTAGATGGCAAGGTTGTTGATGATACAAACCCTTATACTGATGAAGAAGTTGAAAGGGAAGTAAAAGAGGATATAACACCAGTTGCAACTTCTTTGAAAAATACTAACGCTAAAGGTAAAAAGTTAAAAACAAAAATGAGTTTTTGGACGGCTATTTCGCTTAGTTTTAAAAACTTACTTACCAAAAAAGCAAGGACATTGCTCGTTTCTTTTGCCGGGTCAATAGGTATAATTGGTATTGCACTAATATTATCACTTTCAAGTGGTTTTCAGTCGTACATCAACAAAACTCAGGAAGATACACTTTCTTCTTATCCAATAACCATAAGTCAAACCAACTCTAATATGTTAGAAATTATGATGTCAATGTTTCAAATAAAAAATGAGATAGTGCATGAAGATGATGCTGTTTATGGCTCAGATACAATGTCGGATTTGTTTGATAAGGCATCAAGCAGTTTTAAAGCAAACGATTTAAAATCTTTTAAAGAATACATAGAAGATAATTATGGCGAAATTTCTAAATATGTTTCAGGCATAAAATACACATACGATATTTCACTTGAACAGCAATCTTCACTTATGAGTATGTCTGCATCTAATAATAAATTGGTGACAGTTTATTCGTTAAGTGATAAAAAAGTTTATCCAACATCATCAGCGCTTATGGATATGATTGTTATGTATGCAAGAACATATTTAGAAAGTGATTATTACATAAACACAGAAATTTCAGGCACTACTTTTACATTAAAAACTTCTGCAGAATTAGAGCCTAAAACAATGGATAATCCAAAGTATAAAAAAGCATATAATTTTATTAGCCCTCACATTGGCGAAGTAAAAACAAACGAATTGTTTGTTGGCGGTCAAACCACGCTTACAATGACGGAGTTTTTAACAATAATCTCAAAATCAATGGGCATTCCGCTAGAAATGCTTTTAAGTTATAGAGATTATAATTTAAACTTGTTTAAAGAAATGATAGAGAATCAAAAACTAATTAATAGTCAATATGATGTGCTTTCAGGCGATTATCCTAATAACGAAAATCAAATAATGCTTGTTCTAAATTCTAAAAACGAACTAGAAGATTACATTTTGTATGCTCTTGGTTTAATTAGTGATGACGATATGCGTGTGCATATGCAAAGTTTGTTTACAGATTCTCCAACAACAATAAAAATCAACTATGATAAAATTGTTGGCAAAAAGTTTAAACTTTTAATGAACACAGATTATTATGATGATTATTATGCTACTGGAAATTATGTAGATTTAAGAGAACTTCTTAAAGATAACACAATTACACAGGCAGAATTTGATGCTAAAATGGCTGGTAAAGGTAGGGAACTAACAATTTCTGGTGTGCTAAAATTAAACGAAAAAACTTCATCTGGAATACTTGATAGCGGGCTATGTTATACGCCAGATTTAACTAGAGCACTATTAAAAGAATATAACGAAAATCCCGCTGTTTTAAAAGGCGATTTTGAACGTGCAACAACTGTTCCAACAGCAATAAACTTTTATGCTCAAACCTTTGAAGCAAAGCAGGGGATAGAAAACTTTATTAAAGCATACAACGATGCTCAAACTGATGAAGATAAAAAAATAGATTACAGCGATTATATTGGATTAATGATGTCTTCAATATCAACAATTATTAATGCAATTTCATATGTGTTAATTGCGTTTGTATCAATTTCACTTGTGGTCTCTAGCATTATGATAGGCATTATCACTTACATTTCTGTTTTAGAAAGAACCAAAGAAATTGGCGTTTTGCGTAGTATTGGTGCAAGCAAGCGTGATATTAAAAATGTGTTTGTATCAGAAAGCGTTATTATAGGTTTTGTTGCTGGCGTTTTAGGAATATTAATTACAGTAATTCTAAATATTCCAATCAACATAATTATAAATTCACTTGCAGATATTGGCGCGGTTGCACACTTGCCAATAGTCGGCGCAGTAATTCTTGTTGCAGTAAGCGTATTCTTAACATTTATTGCAGGTTTAATTCCAGCACGCGTTGCAAGCAAAAAAGACCCTGTAATTGCTCTTCGCACAGAATAAGCACAAAAAAAGATGCAGATTTTTCTGCATTTTTTTGTATAATTTTGTAGTTCTTTTTTGTGTATTAAGTTGCTTTTATAATCAAATAGTGGTAAAATCTAGTCTGAATATTTATTTATATATAAGTTTTATATAACAATTATGTGTCAAAAATTATATACGGAGGATAAATGGAAGAAAAAATAATTGTAAGAGGCGCAAGAGAGAATAATCTAAAAAACATTAATGTAGAATTGCCTCGTAACAAACTTATAGTTTTCAGTGGGGTAAGTGGTAGCGGAAAAAGTACACTTGCGTTTGATACAATTTATGCAGAAGGGCAAAGACGCTTTTTAGAAAGCTTATCAAGTTACGCAAGAATGTTTTTAGGTCAATCACAAAAGCCAAATGTTGATAGCATAGATGGCCTTTCGCCAGCAATTGCAATAGACCAAAAAACAACAAGTGCAAATCCTCGCAGTACTGTGGGAACTGTTACAGAAATTTACGATTACATTAGGTTGCTTTTTGCAAACCTTGGTGTTCCGCACTGCCCAAAATGTGGCAAGGAAATATCTCAGCAAACAGAAGATGATATTGTAAACACAATTTTAACTTATCCACTAGATACAAAAGTGCTTGTTTTAGCGCCAATAGCAAGAGGAGATAAGGGGACTTTTGCAAATGTTTTTGAAAGTTTAACCAAACAAGGTTTTGTGCGCGTGCTAGTTGATGGTGAAATGTTAAGGCTTGATGAGCCTATTAATTTAGATAAAAATAAAAAACATACAATTTATGTTGTTGTTGATAGGCTAAAAATTGAAGAAGATGTTAAAACTCGTTTAACATCAAGTGTAGAAGTTGCAATTAATTTAGCAAACGGACTTGTTGCCTGTGATATAGATGGCAAAATTATAACATTTAGCACAAAGTACGCGTGTGATGATTGCAATATTAGTTTAGAAGAACTATCACCAAGAATGTTTAGTTTTAACTCTCCATTTGGTGCTTGTCCAAAATGTTTAGGAATAGGCGAAGTGCAAACAATTAGTCCAAAACTATTGCTTAAAAATTCGCATTTAAGCATTAACCAAGGTGCTTTTTCTGTATCTGGTTGGCGTATTGAAAATGATAGCATTGCATCAATGATGTACAAAGCACTATCTAAAAAGTACAATATAGATTTAAATGTGCCAGTTAAAGATTTGCCTAAAGATAAACTTAATATTTTGCTTTATGGCAATGGCGGAGAAACGCTTGTTATGGATTATCAAGGTAAAAAACTTGGTGGAACATATACAACGGATTTTGAAGGAATAATTCCTAATTTAGAGCGCAGATATGGCTCAACTACAAGCGAGTTTATTCGCCGCGACATTGGCAGATTTATTCAAACACAAAAATGTACAGAATGCGAAGGCACTAGGCTAAACGCAACAGTAAGGGCTGTTACAATTAAGAACAAAAACATTTCACAAGTTTGCGATATGTCTGTAGAAGATTTGCTAAAATGGGTAAAAGACTTAAAAGTAGAGGCTCATAAAAAGGTAATTTTAGAGCCTATTGTAAAAGAAATTGTTAATAGGCTTACATTTTTAAGTGATGTTGGACTTGGCTATCTAACACTTTCTAGAGTTTCTGCAACACTTTCTGGCGGAGAAAGCCAGCGTATTAGGCTCGCAACTCAAATTGGTAGTGGGCTTGTTGGCGTTTTGTATATTTTAGACGAGCCAAGCATTGGGCTTCATCAAAGAGATAATGATAAACTTCTTGCAACAATGTTTAAACTTAGAGATATGGGTAATACACTTATTGTTGTTGAGCACGATGAAGATACAATTCGTTCTGCCGATTACATTGTTGATATTGGCGAAAAGGCTGGCAAACTTGGTGGAGAAGTTGTTGCTTGCGGTAGCGTGCAAGATGTGTGCAATAGCGAGCGTTCTCTTACCGGTAAATATTTAAGTGGTGCTCTTAAAATAGAAGTGCCAGCAAAACGCAGACAAAGTGATAAGTTTATAAAAATAACAAAATGCACACAAAACAATCTTAAAAAATTAGATGCAACATTTAAAATCGGTTGCTTAAATGTTGTTACTGGCGTTAGCGGAAGCGGTAAGTCTAGTTTGATAACAGAAACTCTTTATCCGCTACTTGCAAACGAATTAAACCACGCCAACCTAAAAGAAGGCGAATATAAAACTATTGATGGCCTTGAATATTTAGATAAGGTTATACAAATAGACCAAACGCCAATTGGCAGAACTCCAAGAAGCAACCCTGCAACTTATACAGGCGTGTTTAATGATATTAGGGAATTGTTTGCTAGCACGCAAGGAGCAAAGGAACGCGGGTACACTGCAAGTAGGTTTAGTTTTAATGTTGCTGGCGGAAGATGTGAAAAGTGCGAAGGTGATGGCGTTAAAAAGATAGAAATGTACTTTTTACCTGATGTGTATGTTACTTGTAACCTTTGTGGTGGTAAAAAATATAACAGCGAAACGCTTGCTATTAAATATAAAGGTAAAAACATTTATGATGTCTTAGAAATGACGGTTAGCGAAGCGTTAGAGTTTTTTGCGAATATTCCTAAAATAAAAAACAAACTTCAAACACTTTATGATGTTGGGTTAGGGTATATTAAATTAGGTCAAAGTGCAACAACTCTATCTGGTGGGGAGGCTCAAAGGGTAAAACTTGCCAGCGAACTTAGCAAGCGTAGTACGGGTAAAACAGTTTACATTTTAGATGAACCAACAACAGGTTTACACCCTTATGACATTTCACACTTAATAGAAATATTAAATAGGCTTGTTGATATGGGCAACACAGTTATAGTAATAGAACATAATTTAGATGTAATTAAATGTGCAGATTATATTTTAGACTTAGGGCCAGAAGGTGGCGCTGGCGGCGGGGAAGTAGTTGCTTTTGGTACGCCAGAAGAGGTTAGTAAGTGTGCAAATAGTTACACCGGCAAGTATTTAATAAGATACTTAAAGCAAAAAATGTAATTTAAATAATAAAAAAATATTTTCTAAAAAATTAAAATTAAATTGACAAATATTAGCAATATTGAGTAACAATGTGTAAAAATGGTTAAAACTTTAATTTAATTACACTTTGATATTATAAATTAAAATAAAACAAGCAATTCAACAACTTAATTTAAAAATTTTTTATAAAAATATTGTTAAAGTACTTTACAAACATTTATAAATGTTGTAATATATTCGTATCAATGTTTGAAAAAGTTTATTATGCTTTAAATATAAACATTCTTTGCAATAATCATTTTAAACACAACGATTAAAAAATATTTGTTATATTTGGAGAATTTTGTATGGAACTAAAAGAAAAAATTTATTTTGAGTTAGGCGGATTAAACCAAAGATGTAAAACAATGAAGAAGGCTCAACTTCTTGTACCTTTTCTTGTTAGAGAAATGATTTATTCACTTAAATTAATAGATAGGTCTGTATCATTTGAAGAGGTGTTTGACCCTAATATGAATACTAAGCCTAGTAAAGATATTATTAAAATTTTAAAGTATATTAAAGGTACAAGTGATATTGCAACTAAAAATTCTTTTGATGCTAACGCTTTTGAAAAGTTTTTAGTTAGCATAGATAAAACATTTGCCTATGATGATGATTTTGTTGCAAAAAATATGGCTAACGATTTAGATTCTTTGTGCAATGTGTTCTTGCATATTATGCGTCAAAGGAATTTAAAGGGTAAGAGCATTTTCTTTGCAAGTGCACTTGTTAATGCATACATTACTTCTGCAGGATTGTTAGAACAACCAATTTTAGATTTACCTTACATTTTGTATAAGTATGGTGCACCTAGCAATAAACAAGAATTCTTTGAACTATTGCTTAAGGCTGTTGAAAATACTTCTGCTTTACTAGATAAGCATAAAGCAATTATCAAAATGGATACTAAACAAATTGATGAAGTTTCTATGAAGTCTGTTAAAACAACATTTGCATTTATTCAAGAAAATCCAGTTTGCGAAGTTGGTCAATTAGTTGATAATCTAGATATGGCATTTGCAACAGCAAGTAAAGCTGCCGGCATTTTAGAAGAAATGGGCATACTAGAGAAAATTGCAGGTAGTCAAAGATACAGAGTATTTAAGTACGCATCTTTAACAAATCTATTTAATTATTAATAAAACAGAAAGCGCTTAATGAATAAAGCGCTTTTTTAAAAAGTTATTGGGATTATATATGGAAGTAAAAAAATTTAATAGCAAGTATTATGATAAAGTTAATAAGATATATGAAGAGTCTTTTCCTGTAGATGAGCGTTACATGCCTCTTGAAGAAATGATTAAAGCGCCAAATACAGAGTTGCACTGTTTAACAGTTAATGATGAAGTTTATGGTTTTATTTATACAATCAAACATAATAAATCCATTTTTATTTTGTATTTAGCAGTTGACGAACAAAACCGTTCTAAAAGTTATGGTAGCCAGTTGTTAGCATGGTGCGTAAACAACTATAAGGGTTGCAATATTTACTTGAATATAGATGAATTAAGTCCGCAAAAACAAGATTATTTAACACGAATTAAAAGATTAAAGTTTTATCAAAAAAATGGTTTTTATTTAAGCAATGTTCAAAGCATAGATGAATATGAGCATTTTCATGTATTGTCAACTCAAAAAAATGCGGATTTACAAGAGTATATAGACTTAGATAATTTTGTTGCAAAAGTATTAGATGCAGACCTATCTAGAATAGAAGTTATAGATATATCTAAAGTGATGAATGCAATTTCACAAGCAGAGAAAGTTCAAAATAGTAAGACAAAAAAAGAAAATAGAGAAGATGCCTTTGGCAGAGAATAAAAAGCACTTTAACTAAGTGCTTTTTTATTCTGCATTTTAGTGAATATTGACAAAATTCAACTTATGAATTATAATATAATTAGGTATGATACATATTAAAGGAGAAAGTATATGATATCTGTTATAAATAAACGCCAATTAAAATATGCAGTTGCAAACATAATTTTTGGTGAAAGTTCATCAAGACATATGACGGAAAGAGCACGCTCTTTAGTTGAAAAAAAGATGGTTGACTATGAATCTAGTATGATTGATTTATATAGTAAATATGAACGCATAGAACAGGTTTATAAGCAAAATATAGGTAAATGGTCTGATCAATCGTTTAATGATTTGCAAGAAAGTATAGAAGATTTTGTAGAAGTTATTGCAAGTTTAAGTGATGATGATTTGATGATTTATCATGATAGTTTTGGAGCTTCTGTACCTTTTAGAG
>CAVFEO010000019.1:12228-13950 GCA_963621425.1 bacterium
CTCTTATTCAATTTAACAAACTTCGCAAACAAATTAAAGAATTTTCTGGTAAACCGGTAAGTGAAGTAATGAAAAGCCTAGAAAGTTTAAAAGTGGTTTTATCTACAAAAGAAGATGTGTTTTCTAACAAAGATAAAACAGTAATAGTAGGTTTAATTAATGTATCTTTATGCAAAGTGTTAGGTGTTAAATTTGAAAGTAAAAAGCAAATAGTACAAAATGCAATAATGCAACAAATTGCCGAATGTGAAAGTTTTTATGATTACTTTGTTAATGCAGATTCAAAAGATAAATCTACTTCATTATTTAGTCTTATAGCAGAATTTAATAAATTGCCTGCTAGTTTTGATTTGCAAGGATACAAAACAAAAAATGAAGAATTTATAAAAATTTTAAAATGTGTTCACGCATATTTAAATAAAGATAAAAACGCAACAGAATTTAAAAAAATTGTGGATTTTTATAAAAAAGATGTGTCTGCTATATTGGGCGGGAAAAATTACGGAGATATTTTTAGCATACTATTTTTGCAATATAATGGCACAAATATAGATGAAAGAGCTGAAAAAGTAGTTGATGATTTAAAAAATAGAGAAGCGAATAAAGAAAAAGATAGTACATTTAAAGAAAAGAATAAATCAGTTAAACAAACTAAAGTGGTGGCTAAACCTGTTGTTAAAGATACTACAAAAGCAACTAATGTAAAAAATCCTGCAAAAACAGAAGTTAAAAGTACTAGCAAAATTATTGCCGTTAAAGAAGAAAAAGAAATTGCTAAAGTTAATTTATCAACAGAGGAGACAACTTCTGTTGAAGAAAATGCAATAATTCAAGAACCTAAAAAAGCTAAATTAACACTAGCTCAATTAGTGCAAAGAAGAGAAAAAGAAAGGGCTATTAAAAATAACGATTATGTATTCACTGCTGATGAAGTTAAAGAAATTACAAAATTCTTTATACAAATTAATGCTAACAATTCAGAGCCTAAAAAGGAAGTAAACAAGATAATTGAAAATGCCCATCCAACATATATTAAAGAAGTTGAAGAAGATGTTGAGCATGTAGTAGAACAAATTGCAGGCAAGCAAGCAGAAGATGTTGCTATGCAATCTGCATTTGTAAAGTCAACAATGTCTATTATTAAAGAATTAGATTCTCGTTTTGGTGGTATAACTGACGCAATGGGATTTGTTGCTCAGTTAACTTATAAAAACGGCAAAGCTCAATTAACCGGCGTTCATGTTGATTCTTTTGATATTTACGATACAGCAAACCAGCAAACATCAGGACAAACTAAAAAAGAATCAGCTTTGTTGCAAGCAGCCAATAGGGTAATACAAAAATTAGATAGCATTATCACAAATAGTGGCTCAAACCACGATTTTACTGCTACTTTTGAGTATAAAAATGGCAGATTGGGTATAAAAAACATTCAAATTCAACAATTTGATTTAATTGACGATAGAGAGCAATAATATATACAAAAAAGCACTTGAATAAAGTGCTTTTTTTATTTGTGTTAATCATATTCAATGTCAAGTAAATAATTTGCGGAAATTTTGTATAGATTACATATATTTATAAAAATATCAAGTGGAAGTTCTCTTATGCCTTGTTCATAATTAGAATAGCAACTTGTACTAATATTTAATGCTTTAGCGACATCACTTTGTTTTAGTTTGTTATCAACTCTAAGTTTTTTAATTTTTTCTATATATTTTT
>CAVFEO010000019.1:13960-14367 GCA_963621425.1 bacterium
TTCATATTTTTATTTTACACAAAATGTGTATCAATTATTGACATTACACAAATTGTGTGATATAATCGCAATAGTAAAAACATAAATAGTGTATTTTCAAAGGGGCGTATTTATGGAAAAATTAGAAAAAATAGAAATGGATGGGCGCATATACTTTTATTATAATGGGAATTTCGTCGATGAAAATTATACTAAAGTGCCAACTTATTTAATTGAAAAATTAACACAAGCTTATTTATGTAGTGGAAATATAATAAATGAGGATTATTTTCCAACTGACCAAAAAGAACTTTATGATTTAATTATGAAAACCAAAAATAAATATTATTTAAAATGTATCAAATTGTCAGAGTTTGCAATAGAAAATTATATTAATAGTGATAAAACTTTTGTAAAGTATATAGCTC
>CAVFEO010000020.1:0-4544 GCA_963621425.1 bacterium
TAGTTGTGTTGTTATTTGAAACATTGTTAACAGCTTTTACACTATTAACTGGCGCGACCTTTTTAACAACTTCTGTTTTTGAAACAATCTCTTCTTTGCTAGTGTTTTCTAAACTAATACGCATAGTTTTTATTTCTTTTTGACACTTTTCAAAAATATTGCTCTTTAAAGTTTCTTCAATTTGCTTCAAATAACTAATTTTATCTTGCACTTCTTTATTATTCAATTAAACTCACCTCATTTTTTTGTTTAATTCCACAAAACATATTCATTTTGTAACTTTAAAATTTCTTCTGTTATTCCTTTGTTTTTAACCCCTACAATTTTACAGTTTTGCAACCCTATTGCTTGAGAAAATGGTTCTTTTGCTATAATACACATAACATTTTCATATTCTTCCATTTTTCTTTTAATAAGTTTTGTAATTGTTGTTGTTTTTTCACTATTTACTATAATTAAATATAACTTTTGATGATAATCTTGCAAATTATCTGAGCCAATAATTAGATAACCAGCCTTTTTACAAATTCCTAAATAATTATTAATTTTGTTCACCACTACAATAATCCTTAAATTTTTCGTAAAACGATACATCAATTTCTTTTTTTAATACACGATTTAATACTTTTTTCTTAATTGCCAAATTAATACAGTTTATATCCTTACAAATATATAAACCCCTTGAGCCTTCTGTATGTGTATTCGCAATAACAAGTTCATCATTAACTTTAACAATTTTAATTAAATTGTCCTTAACTTTTCTTTCTCTGCAAGCAATACACATTCTTTTAGGATAATATTTCATTTACTCTTCAATATCTCCAAAAATGTCATCATCACTTTCGCTATTTGTTTCTGTTTCAGATTTATCTTCCACTGTTTGATCTGTTTCGTTTTCTTCACCGCTATTAGCCTGAGAAGTACTCTTAACATCTAACTTCCAACCAGTTAATTTAGATGCTAACTTAACATTTAAACCACCAGCACCAATTGCTAAAGACAAAGCATCATCTGGTACAATTACCAAAGCTTCCTTGTTTACCTCATCTAAAGATACATATTCTACTTTAGCAGGGCTCAAAGCATTTGCAATAAATTCAATAGGGTCTGTAGAATAAGGAATTAAATCAATCTTTTCACCATGCAATTCTTTTATAATTGGCATAAGTCTTACGCCTTTAGCTCCAACACAAGCGCCTATAACATCAATAGAACTGTTATCTGTTGCTAAAGCAACTTTGCTTCTAACACCGGCTTCTCTGCTAACAGAATATACATAAATATCGCCAGATTGTATTTCTGGAATTTCCATTTCAAACAATCTCTTTACAAAATTAAAATGCTTTCTTGAAGTTAAAATTTGCACGCCTCTTGGGGTATCAACAATTTTCTTAACATACAATTTAACCATACTACCAGGGGTTAGTTTTTCGCCAGGAATTACCTCTTTATCACTTAGCACACATTCAACTTCCATACCGTTCATATTGAAGTAATAGTTACCAAAAGCTTTTTCATATCTCATAAGAGGAAGCGAAATAATTTGACCTTCTCTATTTGCTAAAGACTTATGTTCTTGTTCTCTAGAAACTTCCCTTAATTTTTGAAGAATAACATGTTTTACTGTGCTAGAAGGAACTCTACCAAAATCTTTACTATTTTCTTCTTGCATTATTTCATCGCCAACTTTGTAAGACTTTTTAATGCGTTTAGCTTCTTCTAAGCTAACCTCTTTTTCAGGGTCTTCAACATTTTCAACTACTGTTTTGTAACTATAAATTTTTATTGTGTTTTTTTCTGGGTTCAACTTAACTTTAGCTTTTTTAGCCTCACCATAAATCTTTTTATAGGCAGCTGTTAAGCCAGCTTCTAAAGCCTCAATAAAATACTCACCTTTAATATTCTTTTCTTCTTCTAAAGCCTTTAATGCTTCAAAAAATTCTTTACTTTGCATTTTCTTCTCCCTCATCTTCAAATACTAATATAATAGATGCTACTTGCGATTTAGTAAATTCATATTCTTTGCCATCAGCCAATTGTACTTTAATTCCTTCACTGCTATAATTACGCAAAACGCCATCAAAACTTTTAGAGCCATCTACGCTTTCATAAAGCTTAACTTCAACTTTTCTGCCAATAGCCTTATCAAACTCTTTATCAGTTCTTAGTACTTTGCCAACGCTCCACGATGATACATTTAAAATGTAATTTTCGCCATTAGTTGGATCAGCCTCATCAAGAGGTCCATCAATAAGTTTATGCAATTTAACACAATCTTCTATATTAATGCCACCATCTTTACTAATGTATATTGTTAAATTATAGCCATTATTTTTTTTAGCGTATGCTATATCCATTACTTCAACATTACATTCTTTAGCGAACTTTTCAACTATAGGATATACCTTTTCTACAACTTTTGACACTTTTGCCTCCTACTAAAAATATTAGAGTGAACATAACCGCCCACTCCAAAATGTACAATTAACACTTTTATAATACTACACTTTTTACAAAAAATCAATACTTTTTCGAATAATTTTGCATTTACATATTAAAAATCTTGCTAATTTTTATTGCAAAATAGTTTTTTTGTGCTATTATTGTATTGCCGTGATGGATGGGGAGCTAGCGGTGCCCTGTAACTTGCAACCCGCTACAGCAAGGTTAAAGGATTGTAAGCGGTACTTGCTTGTGAGTTAAGTTATCATTTTTGTTGTGTTGAAATTAAGGCCTTATGCAATGCATCTTTTGTGAACCATGTGAGGACAGGAATGTAGCAACATTAAGCCTAAGTATGTATGTGCCATAAATCTCTTTAGTGGAGCAACAAATTTGCCTAACACTTGGAAGTATTGTATCAATTATAATCGCTCACGGATGTTTAGAATTTTCCGCATTTATGCGTTAAAAAAAGGCTTTAACAGCCTTTTTTTTATTTGTTTTCTTCTGGTTTTACAATTGGGAATAATATTGTATCCCTAATGTTCTCACAATCCATTAAGTGAAGTAAGAAAATATCAATACCAAATCCTATACCACTAATTGGTGGAAAACCATGTTCCATTGCAAGAACAAAATCTTTATCATAATCCATTGCTTCCAAATCGCCTTGAGCTTTTGCTTTTGCTTGTTCTTCAAAGCTCTTGCTTTGTTGAATTGGATTAATAAGCTCTGAATAACCTTTAATCATCTCTTGTCCATCTAAAACAAGTTGAAACATATCAATAATTCTATCATCTTTATCATTATGTCTTACAAGGGGTATGATGTTTGGATAATTATATAATATTGTTGGTTCTGTAATAAAAGGTCTCATTTTTCTCTTATAAACTAGATCAATCATTCCACCAACTGTATATTGATTGGCTAGTTCTTCTTCTGGTAGCAATTTCTTTTTAATCAACAACTTTTTAAATTCAACAGGGTCAGTAATTGATAAAATATCAAAACCAACAATCTTAGATAATGTTGCACAGTAATCCATTCTTGGGAAAACTTCTGGCAATTTTATTACTCTATCTCCTTTAGTAAATTCATATTTACCATGAATAAAATAGCAAACTTCTCTAAATAATTCAGTATAAAATTTAATACTATCTTCAAAATCCCAATATGCTGCATAACTTTCAAGCATAGTGAATTCTTGCAATTTGTTTACCGTTAAGCCTTCATTTCTAAAATCTTTTGCAAACTCAAAAACCTTATCAAAGCCACAAGCAATTGTTCTTTTCAAAAAAGTTTCTGGGCTAATTCTTAAATTCATATCCAAATTAAGAGCATTGTGGTGAGTTTTAAAAGGTTCTGCAAGAGCTCCACCAACTGCATTTTGTAGTACAGGAGTTTCAACTTCTAAAAAACCGCGTTTTAAATAGAATTCACGAATAAATTGCATAACTTTAAATCTTGTTAAAATAACTTCTCTGCTTCTATCATTTGCAATTAAATCTAAATATCTCTGTCTATATCTAGTTTCAACATCTGTTAAACCATGAAATTTTTCTGGTAATCCACGTAAAGCCTTTGAAAGCAACTCAAATTTTTCAACCTGAATAGTTAATTCTCCTGTTTGAGTAACAATTAATTCCCCTACAACGCCATAAAAATCGCCAATGTCAGAGTAATCTTTAAATTTTTGTAATTGTTCTGCTCCCACAATTTTTTCGTTAATGCTTAATTGGATGTTATATCTAACCTTACTTAAAGACTTTGTTTCAAAGTTATCACCTATTGCATACAATCTTGCAAATATTAATTTACCAAAAGTTCTTTTTGCAACAAGTCTACCCGCAACTTGAACTTTTGTACCAAGTGGCAAAGAATCTAAATCATGAATTTCATGAGTTTTATTAAACTTTGCTTTGTATCCTTTTTCTCCACTTGCTTCTAAATTATTTAACTTTGCTCTTCTAACATCATATTCTTTTGCAAAATCTAAATTTTCCATATTTTCTCCTTTACTTAACTCAATGTTTATCAATAATTATTTTTAAAACCATATTAATTTATTGTCTTTTAACTTATATAAACCGCTATAACCCACA
>CAVFEO010000020.1:4582-13983 GCA_963621425.1 bacterium
AGCGAAACACAATAAGATTTCATTAATTCATTTTTAACATCTACAACTTTTTGAATATCATCATTTTTACTATATATTAACGCTATTTTTTTAATTTGATTATATAAGTTTATATTCTTTTCTTCTAAAACCAGCAAACAAGGTATTAATCCAAGCCCATATCCTACTGAATAAACAGGCATATTAGCAACCCTATTATGCAAACCACCATCATATCTTCCGCCGCCTCCTACAGCTCTAGCCATACTTGAATTTTGACAATATGCCTCAAAAACAGTTCCAGTGTAATAGCCCTGTCCTCTAATAATAAACACATCATAAATTGCCTTATATCCTTTTGGTGCACCTTTGTTTATTACAGCAAGTAAAGACATTAAGGAATCTATAAGTGATTTGTCTATATTATATTTTAGACATTGCTCAAGCCCATTATCTGCAATGTCTTGCATACAGTTTAGTAGAGCATCAACTTTTAATTGCTCATACCCAAGCTCTAAAAGTTCAGCTTTTACGCCATTGAGCCCTATTTTATCATACTTATCAATAGAAATCAAGATGTTAGGCAAATCTTCTTTACTAAAATTTGCATTTTTTATAATTTGATTTAAAATTCTTCTATCATTAACTTTTATAACTATATTATCAATGCCAAGCGAAGAATACACTTGCATTATTGTTGACAAAATTTCAACCTCTGCAAGAATTGAGCCTTCGCCGAATATATCAATGTCGCATTGCGTAAATTCACGATATCTACCTTTTTGAGGTTTTTCCGCTCTAAAAGATTCGCCTATTTGAAAAGCCTTAAACGGATTAGGTAAATCATTAGCATTGTTAGCATAAAATCTAGAAAGAGGGACAGTTAAATCATATCTTAAACCTTCTTCAACTATATCTTCTTCAGTTAAATTAGGCTTAGTTAAGTCAAGTTTAGCTCCACGCTTAATGGTTTTAAACATCATTTTAGAATTATCACCCGAATCTCCTTTAGATAGCAATTCTAAATTCTCTAAAATAGGAGTTTGAATTTGGTTAAAACCATTACGAGAATAAATTTCTTTAATTTTAGAAAGCATCCCCTCTAAAAGCATCATTCTTTTAGGGGCAATATCTTCTGTTCCTTTAACCGGTAAAGTTTTTATCTTTTCCATTTATTCCTCCTTATCTAAATTTAGTAATTCATTAACAAAGCTATCTGCGTTAAACTCTTCTATATCGTCAATCCCTTCGCCTACGCCGACATAGCAAATAGGTACCTGCAACTCATCAATAATCCCAATTACTGCTCCGCCTTTAGCTGTACCATCAAGTTTAGTTAATATAATTCCATCAATGCCAACGCTGTCTTTAAAGGCTTGTACTTGTTGAATAGCGTTTTGCCCAGTAGTTGCATCAAGCACAATAAAATTCAAATGTTGGGCTTCTGGCCATTCCTTATTTTTAACTCTATTTATTTTTTTCAATTCTTCCATTAAGTTCGCTTTATTATGTAATCTTCCAGCAGTATCAACAAGCAATACATCTACATTTTTAGCTTTAGCGCTAGATATTCCGTCGAACACAACAGCGGAAGGGTCTGCGCCCTCGCCCTGAGAAACAACCTTAATTTTATTACGGTTGCCCCACTCTATTAATTGAGAAGATGCTGCAGCCCTATAAGTATCCCCTGCAACAAGCATAACAGACTTGTGTTTAGATTTAAAATAATTAGCAAGCTTTCCAATACTTGTGGTTTTCCCCACACCATTAACTCCAACAAATGTGATAATGCACGGATATTCTAATTCAAATGCTGCACTATCAACAATTTCTAAAATAATTTCTTTCAATATATCATAAGCTTCGCTTGCAGTTTTTATGTGGTTTGCTTTCGTTCTAGCTTTTAACTCGTCAACGATATTTAAAGAAGTTTCTACACCAACATCACCAGTAATTAAAACTTCTTCCAAATTATCATAAAAATCTGCGTTTAGTTCACTTTTTTTAAAAAGATTTGAAAGTTTTGCAGTAAATGCGTCTTTTGTTTTTTTAAGTACTTTAGAAAGTTTGCTAAATAATCCCATAATCTACTCCAAAAAAATTTTATTATTTTGCTGATTTAATTGCATCACTTAGGTTAACAGAAACAACCTTAGAAACACCAGGTTCTTCCATTGTAACACCAAACAATCTATCAGCAAGTTCCATTGTAGGTTTTCTATGTGTAATAACAATAAATTGAGTCTCCTTGCTAAAATTCTTTAAGTATTTAGCAAACCTAAATACATTAGAATCATCCAAGGCCGCTTCAATTTCATCTAATAAACAGAATGGCATTGGTCGTAATTTTAATATTGCAAATAAAATTGAAATTGCGGTTAACGCCTTTTCTCCACCAGAAAGTAATGTCATTGCTTGCAACTTCTTGCCAGGTGGTTCTGCCTGAATTTCAATACCAGCCTCTAGCGGGTCATCACTATCTACAAGTTCTAAAGTTGCTCTACCCCCACCAAACAATTCGCTGAATATCTTTGTAAAGTTTTTATTAATAATATCAAAGGCATCATTAAATCTTGTGGTCATTTCTTTTGATAAGTCATTTATAATTTCAATTAAATCCGCCTCTGCTTTTAATGCATCATTTGTTTGAGTTGTCAAATATTCATATCTGTCACATACAGCCTTGTATTCTTCAATTGCATTTATGTTAACAGGTCCTAACTTATTTAACTGTTTCTTTAATTCTATAATTTGTTTATTGCCGTTTTCTATATCATAGTTGGCAACTTTAAATTCTAAACATGTGTTGTAAGTTAGTTCATATTCTTCATAAATTCTATCTTGCATATTTTGCAAATCAATATCAACTTTTTGCAACTGCATATCATATGATACTTTTTTCTTTTCTAACGCATTTAATGTGTTATTTAATCTAGTTCTATTATCTTCAACTTCTCTTAAAGTTTCTTGCAAAATCTTTTTACCCTCTTCTAATTTTGCAATTTGCTCACGGCAAACAGATAACGCCTCTTTTTGCTCTTGTGCTTTTGCAGAATCTTCACTTGTTGCATCCACACCAATTAATTGTTCTATAACCTCTTTTTTGTCAGCAATGTTATTAGAACAATTTGTTATTATTAAATTTTGCTCATCAATAATTTTGTTTAATCTATCAATTTCATTTTCAATATTTAAAATCTCATATTCCTTGCCAGCCAAACTGATTTTAATTTCGCTAAGTTTTTCTGTTAATTTATCTTTTTGATTTTTAATATCATCAAACTTGCTTGAATTGTTTTTTGAAGCCTCATTAGCTTGAGAAATATTTCTATTTACAGTTTTTTCTAATTCATCAACTTTTTCTATATCAGCATCAATTTCTACAATTCTTTCTTGGTTTTGCTTAACAGAATTAGAATAAGATTGAATTTCTTCATTTAATCTAATATTAAAATCTTCATATTTTGCAATTTTTTCAAACACTCCAGCAAAATCCACTTTAAGTTGATTTAATGCAGATGTGCTTTCTTCAAAAACTGCTTTATATTTTTGATAATCTTCAGATAAATTATCCAAATTTGCACTTTGCAATTCTATTTCTCTTTGTAGTTTTACAATATCTTCTTTTAATATGTTAAGTTCTCTATCTCTAGATAGCAAGTTCCCAGCAAAAGATTTTTTACTACCGCCCGTCATTGAGCCTGAAGGATTTAAAACATCTCCAGCTAATGTTACAATTTTAAATGCGTAATTATATGTTTTTGCAACGCTTACAGCACTTTCTAAATCTTCAACAATAACTGTTGCTCCCAACAAACTTTGCACAACATTGCTAATATCCTTATCAAAAGAAATTAATTCACTCGCAACACCGCAAACATTTTTATCTTTGCTTAATTTAGATTTTATATCGCTAGATATAAATCTTTCCTTCATTGAAGAAACAGGCAAAAATGTTGCTCTACCCATTTCGTTAGATTTTAAATAGTTAATTAATAATTTTGCATCATCTTCGTTTTTGGTAACGATGTTATGAATGGAATTTCCTAACGCAATTTCTACCGCAACTTCATATTTTTGAGGGACTTTAATTAACTGTCCAAACACGCCAATTATACTCTTGCTTAATTGCAAATTAGTCTTACTTGCTTTTAGTAATTTTTGAGAACTTGCATTATAACCTTCAAAATCAGCTTGCATTTGAGAAATTAAATTAAATCTATCGCTCTTTAATTTATAGTTAGTTGTGTTTTCATGCAAAGAACGCTCTAATAACTTCATTTGCAATTCAATATCTCCAAACTTTGTTTTACTTACTGAAATTTTATTTTCTAAATTAGATTTTTTAACATCCACGCCAGCATTTTGAACTTTAATGTTTTCTATGTTAGCTTCGTTTTCTGCAACTTTATCTTTTAAAGACTTAATTTTATTTTCTAGTTCATCATCTGTTTTTTCTAAAACTTTTTTCTCTGTTATAAGTTTAGAATAATTAGATTTTATTTCTGTTAATTTGCCTAAAGATTCTATTACTAAATTATTTGTCTCTTCACTAGATCCTTCACTTTGAGAAAATTCTTGAGTTATTTTTACATAACTATCAGCAACATTTTGATATTCTTGGTTTAATTTTGAAAGTTCTGCTTTATTTAAAGCGTGTGTTTTATTCAACTTTTCTATTTCTTGTTGCTTTTCAAAAATAACAGAATTACAGGTTGCAATAGTTGAATTTTCTCTTTCTATTTCGGCATTAATAAAATTAACTCTTTCTTTAATTATTTCATTTTGATTATCCAATTTTTGCAAACTTAAAGAAAGATTTAATATTTCTTCATTTAAATCTTTTAAAGCAGTATCTGCAGTTTGTTGCTTTTCTAGAATAGAAGCATACTTTTTATTCTGGCTATCTAAATCACCTTGTCTTAATGCAATTTCTTCATTTATCCCTTCTATAATATTAGAAAATTGCTGTTTTGTATCGTTTGTACTTTCATATTGAGCTATATATGTATTTACTTCATGATGACGCAAATTATGTTTTAATTCTAAACATAGTTTAGCATCTTCACTTTGCTTTTTTAACGGGCCAATTTGCTTTTCAACCTCACTCATAATGTCAGATTGTCTTGTTAAGTTTTCTCTAACACGCTCAAGCTTAGCTTCTGTTTCTTTTTTCTTTGCCTTAAATTTGGCAACGCCCGCAGCTTCTTCAAAAATTCCTCTTCTATCTTCTGGTTTAGAATTGATAATTTGTTCAACACGGCCTTGCCCAATAATGCTATAGCCTTCTTTACCAATACCGCTATCATGCAACAAATCAACAATATCTTTTAATCTTACATTGTTGTTATTCAACAAATAATCGCTCACGCCAGAACGATATAACTTTCTTGTAATAACAACCTCATCTAAATTAATATTAAAAACACGAGAAGTATTATCAAAAAATAGAGACACTTCACAATATGATAAGCTTTTTCGTTTTTCAGTACCTTTAAATATAACATCCTGCATTGTTTTACCACGAAGCATTTTGCTACTTTGCTCACCAAGAACCCATCTAATAGCATCAGACACATTACTTTTACCGCAACCATTTGGTCCAACAATTGCTGTAACACCATCTTCAAATTCAATGCTTCGCTTATCCGCGAAAGATTTAAAACCAGCTAATTCTATTTTTTTAAATACCATTTTTCGTTCATCCTAATTAAATTTTCATAAACAAGTTTTGCAACATTCTTTTTAGCTTCTTTTTTAGAAGAGCCTTGTGCAGAAGCGCATATTAAACCATTAATATATAATTCGCTTTCAAAATTATGCTCATCACCATTGCAGCTTAATTCTTTTGTTTTATATTCCACAGTTGAATTCTTATCTTGAAAAACAAGTTCTTGCAATGCAGAAATATAATCAATTGTGTTGCATACAGAAAAATCTAAATGTTTTTTAACAAAATCTGTAACTTGTGTAAGCGAATAATCACAATCCAAATAAATAGCACCAACAATAGACTCAAATAAATCTGCACAAACGGCATTAGAGATTTCGCCTTTAAAAGATTTGCCAAAAGTTAAAAACTGTTCTAGCCCCATACCTCTTACAATGTCAGACAAATTTTCTTCACAAACAAGAGTTGCTCTCTTTTTAGTAAGTTGTCCTTCACTGCTACTTTTATTTTTAATTAAAATATTAGCAACAACTAGATCTAAAACAGAATCTCCCAAGAATTCTAGCCTTTGGTTATTTGGTTTACCATTAGAACTATGAATAAATGCTAATTTTAATAATTCTAGATTTTTAAAATTATATTCAATTAATTGTTGAATTTTATCCAAATTTTCCATTTAATCACCATTTATTGCGTTTTTTAGTTTATCAACCAATCCGACATTAATATAATCAATAGTTTGCTCTATAGCACATTCAATATTTTTGGCTTTGCTATTACCATGTGCCTTAACAACCAATTTGTTTACGCCCAAAAATGGAGCTCCGCCAACGCTAGATAATTTAAACATATCTTTAATATCTTTAAACGCATCTTTTAGTAGCAATGCACCGATTTTTCTTTTTAAGTTTTTAGTAAACTCTTTTTTAAGCACATCAAGAAAGTTAAACAATGTTCCCTCTATAGATTTGATTAAAACATTACCAGCAAAGCCATCACACACAATTACATCATAATCACCGCTCAGAACATCTCTAGCCTCTACAC
This sequence comes from bacterium, assembly GCA_963621425.1. GTDB lineage: Bacteria > Bacillota > Clostridia > Christensenellales > UBA1242 > CASFBJ01. The sequence continues at coordinate 11,280 of CAVFEO010000020.1, forward strand.
TACCTACAAAATTAATATCTAAATCCTTAAGCATTGGAAAAGCTTTTTTAACAAGCGCATTACCTTTTTCATCTTCTGCGCCAACATTTAAAATTGCAACACGAGGATTTTCTATCTTGTTTACATATTTCATATAGGCACTACCCATAAGTGCAAATTGTGTTAGGTTAATTTCATCACAATCCATATTAGCACCCGAATCAATCAACAAAACTTCTCCGCCTGTTACTGTTGGTAAAGTTGGAGCAAGTGAAGGCCTTTTAATTCCTTTAATTCTGCCTAGTTTTAAAAATGCTCCCGTCAAAACAGCGCCAGTACTACCTGCAGATATAAAAGCCTCTGCATCTTCGTTATTTTTTAAAAAATCAAAAGCTTTAACTATACTACTATCAGCTTTTGTTCTAATAGCTTCTACTGGTGCTTCATGGCATGTAATGACATCACTAGCATGTTCAATTATAATTTTATCTCCTGAATATTGACATACTTCTAATTCTTTTTTAATTTGGCTTTCATCACCAACTAAAACTATTGTTAAATCAGCATGTTTATTTACTTCATTTACGCAACCTTTAACAATTTCACTTGGGCTATAATCCCCGCCCATTGCATCAACAACTATTTTCATAATCCCTCTCTATAAAAATTTATAACATATTATAGCACATATAATCTTTTTTTACAAACAATTTTACAACTTAAAGTTTTAAAAATATTAAATTGATTAATTAAACTAATACTTATTTTTTAAAAATTTTAAACAAAACTATTGCTTTTTAGCCGAAAATATGTATACTATACATATATGCCTCCTTGGTCAAGCGGCTAAGACGCTAGCCTCTCACGCTGGAATCAGGGGTTCGATTCCCCTAGGAGGTACCAATAAAAAAACAGCACATGTTTGTGCTGTTTTTTATTCATATATTTCAAGATATAAAGAAATTAATCTATTATAACTTTCTTTAACTACTTTTTGCCCCTTAAGCTCTTTGTCTAACGCAGTAATTAATGCGGAAATAATTTTTTTATTTTTATAATTTACAGCTTCAATACAGCCAACAATAAAAATATTAATTTCTTCTTTTTTCTTAGCTGAAATTTTATTAGTAAATGCTACTTCATTTTTTATTATTTTTAACTGCTCAACTATTTTATCATACACATCACTATGCTCTTTAGCATTTTTCTTGTTCTCGTCCATATCAACTTCAGCAAAAGAAATTAAATTATATTGCGAAATAATTCCTTCCTTAAAAGGTATTAGCATATTTTTAACAAAAGCTTCATATTCATTACCCGCCCCTGCGCTTTTAAAAAATTTGTTAATAAAATCATAAAATCTTATTCTATGCTGATCAACTTCAACAAACAGGCATATTAAAAAAGCAATATTTTTTTTAATTTCTTTACTTGTTTCAAACAAACCATTTTCACATTCTTTGTATGCTTTTTCGTATTCTTTTTGAAAATTATATCCGTTAACGCAATCGTTTACAAGTTTATAAAGTTTTTCATTATTGGCTATAGATTCTAATATTTTAGAAATCTTATTATCTGCCATTATAAATTTGCCTTTAATCATATCGTCACAAGAATTTATAAAATTTTGTATATTATTATTTGCCATAAACTTTGTACACCTCTTTTCTTTTTGATATTATCACATTAAAAACATTAAATCAAACAAGAATTGCGTTTTTTGCAAAAATAGTTGTAAAGAGTTTAAATTTGCGCTATAATAACAAAGAATTTAACTTAAGGAGGAAATATGCCAGAATATAAACCAGATTCTACAACCAACAAATTAATTTTGCTTTTTATATTTGATAAAATGGAAATTCCTCTTACAGAAAACAGTATTATGGATATATGCACAAACAAAAATAATTGGCTAAAATATATGGATTGCAAAGAATATTTAGCTCAACTTGTTGATGCTAAACTGCTATATTGTGTAGAACCTCATAAAAACACTCAATTGTATTCTTTAACTTATGAAGGAATAACTTGCCTATCTATGTTTTTTCAGCAAATACCGCTATCAATTCGTGATGATATTTCTAATTTTGCAAAAAACAATATTCAACATATAAAAAGAATTCAAGAATACACTAGCGACTACCAAAAAATGAGCGACGGCAGTTATTTAAACACTTTTTCTATTAAAGACCCACATTTGCAACAAAGCATATTTGAAATTAAAATGAAATTTGACAATCGTTCAGACGCTATTGCCGCCTGCAAAAAATGGGTAGACAAGGCACCTGAAATATATGAAAATATGTTTATTAGCTTGATAAACGACAATTAAAGAGTACTAAATGGATTATAAAATTGTTAAACAGAACTTAACTAAACCTAAACAAGTTAGAATTAAAAAAGAAAAATTAGATTTTACTCAAATTGCTCTAAAACATAGAGCTCTTTTTGTAGTACCAAATAAAAAATCTTACAAAGTATCAAAACAAATAAATGATGAACGATTAGATGATGATATGTATGCAGTATTTAAAATGAATAGCATCTTAAATACTCATACTTTTTATTCTAGGGATTATGTTTATCAATGTGGTGTAGTTAGTTTTGCTGGCGAATACTTTTGTAGATTATTTGGCTACGATGGAATTTTTATAAAAACAGAAATAATAGATAACGATGATGATTTATAATTACCATTTTCAATTAATGAAGAAAACCCAAAAAT
>CAVFEO010000021.1:0-13897 GCA_963621425.1 bacterium
TTAAATTGTTTAAAGGCTCAGAGAAAAAAGAGCAAAAACAAACAAAGCCTGATGATAAGGGCGCAAATAAAAATGTAAATGTTGCAGATAAAAATATTGGGCAAGAAAAGCAAACAAGGGCACAATATGCTAAACTACTAATTAGAGATAGAGAAAGAAATTAATATTATCTAAAAAAGAGGGATTAACTATGGATAATAAAAACATTGTTGAAATTACAGTAACAACACCAGCAAAAGAAATTGCTGCCAGACAAAACAAAACTTATAAAATGCTTTATAAAAAGTTTATGCGAGTATCAGACAACCCCACACAAGAATTTGGGGACGCTAGACTTTTTGCAATGAAAGAAAGCAAGTTAGAAAAAGTGCTTGTTGGTTTAAAATTAAAAGATGAAAATAAAGATGCTAAAAACAAAGTTATATTCAAAATCCGTTGTGCAGAACACATTTTGGGCGGAACTAAATTTACGCAAGAAGAGTACGAATATTGGTACACTAAACTTTTGGAGCAAAGAATTAAATTAGATAAAAAAGTTGCACGCAATGCTAGTTCTGCAAGGGCAGAAATATTAACATATCTTGAACTTGGGACATCACTTTTTAGCAATCTTTATCACAAATGGTTAGAAAAAAGGGCAGAATTAAAGGGTAATAAACATCAAGGATTAATGACAATTCAAGAAGAGTACAATGCTTTTGCTAAAATTATAAATATGCCAGAAATTTTGCAAGTGATTGATGAAAGGGTGCGAGATAAAAAAGAGGCAAGAGAGGGCGAAAAGAATAGAATTGTTTATCAAATTCAAATGGCGGAATATGTTACAGGTGCAACACTAAACCAAAAAGAATTTGATGTTGTGTATAAAAACTTAATGGAAGCAGCTAGCAAAGTTGATGATGTAAGGGATTTGTATATTCCAAACAAATGTAAAGATGAATTTCAACTTGCATACACTGAAAGGCTAACAAAACTTGTTTCTGCTCTTTACGAAAAATATGCTAAAGAAAACGCTAAAGAAGAAGATAGAGAGCAAGATGGCGGTAGAGAATAATTAAAGGAATTAATTTATGATAATTTATGGCAGGAATTCTGTTAGAGAAGCACTTAATAGCGAAACAGAAATTAGCACAATTTACATCAGACAAGGCATACGCGGGGCAGAGAATCAAGCGGTTATTGATTTAATTAAGAAAAAAGGTATTCAATATAAGTTTGTTGCAGATGAAAAACTAGATGCACTATCTAATGGTGAGCATCATCAAGGGTTTGTTGCGCAGGTTAGCGACTTTGCATATTCTAGCGTGGACGATATTATTAATTACGCACAAGCAAAAGGCGAACAACTTTTTATTGTGCTACTTGATGGCATTAAAGATGTAAACAATTTGGGTAACATAATCCGCTCTTGCGAGTGTGCTGGTGTGCACGGCATTGTAATTGAAAAAGTGCGCGCGTGTGAAGTTAATGCAACAGCAATAAAGGTTTCTGCTGGGGCAAGCAGTCATATGAAAATTGCACGAGTTGCTAACATTGTGCAAGTAATAAACCGCCTTAAAAAAATGGGCGTGTGGACTTATAGCATAGAACTTGGCGGGCAAGATATATACAAAACTAACCTAAAGGGCGATATTGCTCTTGTTATTGGTTCTGAGGGTGAAGGCACTCGCAGGCTTGTAAAAGAAAGTTGTGATGTTGTGCTTTCACTTCCAATGCGTGGCAAGGTAAATAGTTTAAACGCATCTAATGCAACAGCAATTGCTTTATATGAAGTGTTAAGGCAAAGGCTTAATTAATTAAACAAATAAATAACAGCAAAAAAACCATTTTAATACTTGTGAGGTGCTTTTATGAATATAACAAAATCAAAAAATCAAAAACCGAGAAAGCAAAGGCTATTAGAGAATATTGAAAATTTTGAGCGCGCTTTTACTATTTTTAAAAATCTTCCACCACAAGAAAGAGTTATTTCTAGGTTTTTAACAAGGGAAGAAAGTCTAAAAGTTTTGGGCTATGATGATATTTTTAAGTATGATTATGAAATGTACAGGCAAATTATTGCCTACTACAAAACGGGCGCTATTGGCTCTAAGGTAAAACTTGTTGTGCCTTGTGATGACATTTATAACAGGCTTATTAATATGGGCTTTACAACTTTTGATGTTATGCAAGACCGTTCTTTTGCAGATAATACTAGGGGTTACCAAAATCAAGAAGAATTTACTGTTGAAAAGTTTTTAAAGGCGTATAAAAAATTTTTGGAACAAGGCGAGGCTTATAACGAATTTAAAAAAGCCAAAGTTGGTAAGTTATCTAAAGGTGAACGCAGAGAAATTAACAGATATTATACTAAGAATAACAGTATAAAATTTTTGGGTTATGCCCGTAGTTTTTCTGCCGATTTAGAAAATGTTAGAAAAGCATTTTGGTATGGCGTTAGTGAAAGTGGCGAAATTGATAAGGTTATGCAAGTTGAAGAAAATATAAAGGCTTTAATTGATGGTGGGTTTGATTTTTCGCTTAGATGGGCAAGTGAGAAAACAGAAATAGAAGTTGACTCTTACTTATCTGCTGTTGCTAGGTATTATGCTAGGTATGGTACAACAGATATACCATCAACTTACAACTTTTATAAGGCAAGGTGCGAACTTAATTATTGTGGCGATTTAGGGGCGCATCACGCTTTAGTTTTAAGCGTGCTATCTGGCAGAGTGAAAAACGCTAAACTTAAAGAAGAACTAAATAAACCAAACATTAAAAAAGTGCTTAATAAATTAAATATAAAAGCAACAAAGCAAGAAGTTGTTGAATTTGACATTGGCGAATTTAAGCGTGCATTTAAAGAATATAGACTTAAATATAAAACACCTGCGGTTGATAGCGCGTTTGATGTAGCGCGTAGCAGAGAAGAATTTAACTATCCACGCAGTTTGTTTGAAGATGCGTGTATGATACTTGATGCCTTCCATAATAAGCACATTGCAGATGAAAAAATTGCAAAAGTTATTAAAGTAAGAAAAAATATTGATGCACTTAAAGATGTTAGGTTTGACTTTTGGCCAACAGGTTATGAAGATGGCTACGAAAGATAATGCGAGGTAAATATGAAAATTATAAAAGAAAAACCAAAGCACAAAAAAGTGGATTTTAATTTTAATAATTTATATCAAATTAAAATTATAAAACAATTAAGCGGGCTAAAATATAAAAAGGGGGTATAAGCGGTGAATAATGATGATGAACTTGTGGTGCAGGCTCAAAGCGGTAATGATGATGCTTTTACTAGGCTAATAGAAAAATATTCGCCACTTATATCAAGCATTGTAAGAAAATATTTTTTAGCGGGGTTTGAAGCAGAAGATTTAATGCAAATTGGCTATGTATCTTTAATTAAAGCAATTAAAGGTTACAAGGTGGATGCTAGGGCAAGTTTTTCTACATATTTATATATGGTTGTATCTGGCGACATTAAAAACGAAGTTACAAAAGCAAAAAATAATAAGCATTTAGCGTTAAACAATTCTTATTCTTTAGATGTTAGTTTTGATGATGACGAAGAAGATAGTTTTTCCCCTTGGGCATACCTTTTTATTGACGAAAACGCATCTATTGAAGATGAAGTTATAAATAAACAAAAAGTGCAAATTTTGTTAGATGAGTTAAAGCAAAAACTAGATATGCAAGAAAGGAAAATTCTATCTAAATATTTGCAAGGCTACAAATATAGCGAAATTGCGCAAAAGTTAAATGTAAGTACTAAAAAAGTGGATAATACAATAACAAAAGCAAAAAAACTTGTTAGTAAATATAAAAACGATTAATTAATTAAACTTAAAAAAAGTTGGTTGGCATTATGCAAAATTGTTTGCGCATAGTGCTTTTTTTGTGGTATAATTAAGACATAATAATAAGGAGATTGAAAGGTGGAGCAAAAATACATTTCACTTTACAGAAAATATAGGCCACAAACATTTGGTGAAGTTGTTGGGCAAGAACAAGTTACAAGCACACTTTCTAACCAGGTTAAAACAGGCAAAATAAATCACGCATATTTGTTCACGGGTTCACGCGGTACAGGTAAAACCAGTTGCGCTAAAATTTTTGCGCGTGCTGTAAACTGTCCGCATAGCAAAAATGGTTCGCCTTGCAACGAGTGTGAAGTATGCAAAGAACTACTTTCTAATAACAATATGGATGTTGTAGAAATTGATGCTGCAAGTAACAATTCTGTAGAAGATATCCGTTTGATGCGTGATAATGTTAAGTTTGCACCAACCGTATCTAAATACAAGGTTTACATCATAGATGAAGTGCATATGCTATCACCAAGTGCGTTTAATGCGCTACTTAAAACGCTAGAAGAACCACCTGCTCACATAATTTTTATTTTAGCAACAACAGAAGTGCATAAAATTCCTGCAACAATTATGTCTAGGGTTACAAGGCTTGATTTTAGGCTTGTTGGACAAGATGATATGCGTGAGCACCTAAAAGATGTGTTTAAACGCGAAGGCATTGTGTGTGATGATGATGGCATAAACGAAATTGCTAGGCTTAGTGAAGGCGGGGTTAGAGATGCACTTTCTATTGCAGAATGTGTTATAGGCTACAAGGGTAACAACATAACTTATGAAGATGTTTGCACTTGTTTAGGCACTACCGCAAAGCAAGATATGTACAATTTATCTCGTGCAATGTTAGATAAAAACTTATCAGAATTTTTCTCTTGCAGTAACGCATTATATAAGCGTGGTAAAAACTTTGCACTTTTATCTAAAGAAATTGTTAGTTTTTTCCGTGATGCGCTTGTGTGTAAAACTTGTGATGATGCAAATTCTGTGCTTTGCAAACCAGAAGCAGAATTTGAAGAGTTAAAGGCTTTTGTTGAGCCATATAAATATGAAGATATGTATTTTATTATGGATGCATACCTATCTAGCGAAAACGATTTTAGATATGCAAGCAGTGCAAAAATGCTGTTTGAAAGTATTGCTGTTCTTTGTATGTGTGATGATGAGGTAAAAAAAAAGAGGATTTGCCAGTAAAAACTGAGGCAGAATACACTTCTGGCGAAATTTGGGGGCAAGTTATAACCCTTGCATACGAAAACAGAGAGTTCGCTTTTCACGCACTTGTTGGTGCCATTGCTGAATGGGATAGAACAGAAACTGAAGTTATTGGCATAACGCATGATAAAAGTTTGTTAAAGTGCTTTAAAGATTGCGGTTATGAAAAACTTGCAAAAGAACTTATGGATGAACTTGGCTATAAAAGTACCTTTAAACTTCAGTATAGAGAGCGTGAATACACTCGTGAAGAAATTTTGGATATGCGCATAACAAGTGTGTGTAAAAATGTGTTTAACACAAATGTTAAAATTGTAGAGCGAGAGCGCAGGGGACCAATTATTGTTAAAAGATATAGCCAATAAATTAGATAAATATTACAAATAAGCAAATTAAAAGTTTGCTTATTTTTTTGTAATGCGCTATAATTTTATGAATATATTTTATTAGATATATAATAATTATTACTATAAGGAGATTTTTTATTTATGGGCGGTTATAGAGGCGGTAATTTTGGCGGGGGCGGAGGCTTTAATATGCAAAGTTTGATGCAACAAGCCAAAAAAATGCAAGAAGATATGCAAAAGGCGCAAGAAGAATTAGAAAACACTGAAGTTGAGGCAAGTGTTGGCTCTGGCATTGTTACAATGGTTATGAACGGTAAAAAACAACTTAAAAGCGTAAAAATTAAACCAGAGGCTGTAGACCCTGAAGATGTGGAAATGCTAGAAGATTTAATTCTTGCTTGCTTTAACGAAGTTAGCGCAAAGGCAGAGGAACTTGCAGAAAGTAAAATGCCACAAGGCTTAGGCGGTTTAATGTAATGAAAGGCGATTTGGTTGCAATAGAAAAACTTATTGCAAGTTTTCAAAAGTTGGGTGGCGTTGGCTATAAAACGGCACAGCGTTATGCGTATAAGATTATAGAGTTAGATTCTACTGATGTTAAAGAGTTTGCACAAAATTTGCTTAATGTAAAAAATGATGTGCATTATTGTAAAACTTGTGGCAACTTTTGTGAAGGCGAATTGTGCGAAATTTGCGAAAAGCGTGAAAGTGATGTTATTTGCGTTGTGGAAGAGCCTAAAGATGTTATGGCGCTAGAGAAAATTCAGTCTAACAACTTTGTATACCATGTTTTGCACGGGCTAATTTCTCCGCTTAAGAGCAAAGGGCCAGATGATATAAGAATAAAAGAACTACTTGAGCGTGTTAAAGCGGGTGGTGTTAAAGAGGTTATTCTTGCAACAAACCCTAATGTAGAGGGCGAGGCTACTGCAATGTATATAGCGGGCTTACTAAAGCCACTTAACATTAAATGCTCGCGCCTAGCGCAAGGTGTATCACTTGGTACAGATATTGAATATGCTGATGAAATTACTTTAGAGAGAGCAATTACAAGCAGAGTTATTTTGTAAAATTATGTGTTTTATGGCATAAGCAATAAATTAATTTTAAAAAGTTTATAAAAATTAAAATTAAAAATAAAAAGGTTAATAATATGGCAAAAATGGAAAAAAGTAGAAAAGTATTAATTTTATTTGGATGTTTGTTAGCACTTCTTGCAATAGTTTGCATAGTTGGTGGCTTTGTTTTGTTTTTTTCAAAGTTCCATTGGTTTAAACTTATTTGCGGAATTTTTATTGTGCTACTTGGTATATTGTTTGCTCTTTTTAGCGTTTATTTTATTTGGGCGGGCGTATCTAAAGCGGTTGATGGCTATCAAAGCAAAACACAGTCTAAATTAGTTAATAAGTCTGGTTTTGTAAGGCGTTGCACTAAGTGTGGCAAAGTTTTAGAAGAAGGCGAAGATGCCTGTTCTAAATGCGGTCAAACAGCATCTAGTTGCAAAGTGTGTGAATGTGGTGCAGAAAATAACATAGAAAATAAGCGTTGCACAAGTTGTGGCAGAAAGTTATAAAATTATATTGGCCTATATTGTTAGGCCTTTTTTTGTTTTGATATTGCATATTTTTGTGTAATGTGCTATAATGAATAGGACAAATGAAAAAGGTACAATTATATGGTTAAAAATAAACAATATATTAAATTAGATTTACGCAAGCAAAAAAATACAAATCATAGAACTTTTATTGTAAAAAAAGATAAGTATGAAAAATGCTTTGCTAGTGATGGGTCTATTAGTGAAGAAGAACTAAAAGAAGGTGTTGTTATTGATGTTAAGGTGCAAGGCGATAAAGCAATTTTTACAATAGTAAAAATATACGGCCCTAAATGTACTGAACTATTAGATATTGCTGTTGATGAATACACGGCAAAAACAAGTGGCGTGTGTAAGTGGGGTAAGGCGGGTTTTGCTTCTTATAATCCGTATGCAGAAGATGCGGTAACTGTTCTTGGCGAAAGTGTTAAATATGCTAGCGATGGAGCGCTTACATTAAATTACAACAATATGGCTCGTAGGGCACAACTTTTATGCTATGCTGTAAGCAATATGTCTGGTTATGAAAATATAGAAAAATTTGCAAAAAATGTTAAACTTATTATTAACAAGTTTGCTTTTAGCGTAATAGAGATGCGTGGGCTTACAAGTAAAGATAAAGAAGATATTTTAGAAAAATCTAAAGAACTTTTTTCTTGTGATGTGGTATATTTTGCTCAAAACTTTGAAGATTTGCAAATTTTTATTAAAAAGCGTGTTGAAGGACATTCAAAAAATAATAGGGCTTATGCTCAAAAAAACCATTATATTGATGTGTATGAATAAAAAAAACGGCCTAAAAGTAGGTCGCTTTTTTTATTTTAAATATGGCTGTAATTTATCTTTTATAAAGTCTGCTTGAAGCAAGCTTACTTTATCGCTATAATGAAGTTCATCTCTAAAACAATTATCGTTACTATCTAAAACATCTTTTGTAAATGTGTATAGGTCTATAATCGGTATGCCATATTTATTCATAATTTTTTCTGCAATGCAGTTATATTTAATTACATCTGCGTTATACCTAAAATTATATGTGCGTTTTGCGTTGTGTAAACTGTCTACAACTGGTGTGGTGTTTATCCAAATAAGCGTTTCAGCTAGTCCCGTTTTTTTAAGTTTTTCAAACTCTTTTATAATGCGCTTCAAGTTGTGTGCGTATTTAAGCGCGCCCACTTGGTTTGCTCTTTTAGTTCCGCGCGTTTTAATATCGTGTAAACCGCAGTTAAACAAAATAACATCTTGCTTATTTGCTTTGCCATCAAAGTTAAAACGGCTTTCTAGTGTTTTAAAATATTCTAGCACAAGGTTGCTATTTCCGCCATTTGCCTTCCAAATGTTTTCAAGAGATTCACCGGGGGTTAGTGCTGTGGTAATTTCTTCATCACTGCCTTTTCTAGAATATATGGCGACATCTTTTAAATTTTCTTTTAAATATTTGTGATAGAATAGAGAAATACTATCTCCAACAATAAAAACGCTTTTCATCTTATCCCCCCAAAAAAAGTGTATAAAACAATATATCATTTATAAATTTTTATGGCAAACAAAATTATAATTATTTAACTAACGCATTAATTTTAAATTTTTTTTGTTGAAATTGCTTTTGTTTTGTGCTATATTATCTTTCGTATATATAATTATGTAATTATAATAGGAGTTTTTATGAAATTTACTAAACTAGAAGCAAAACCAAACTTACCAGAAGTTCAAAAAGAAGTTCTAGAATTTTGGCAAAAAGACGATACTTTTAATAAAAGTGTAAACAAGCAAAGCAAGGGCGAAAAAGTGTTTTATGATGGGCCACCTTTTCCAACAGGTATGCCACACCACGGTACAGTGCTTGTATCTTTTATTAAAGACATGATTGCAAGGTACTTTACTATGAAGGGCTTTTCTGTTCCGCGTAAGTGGGGGTGGGATTGCCACGGTATGCCAATTGAAAATCAAGTTGAAGAAATGCTTAATGTAAAAGGCAAAGATGCTATTGAAAAATATGGAATAGCTAAGTTTAACGACGCTTGTTATAACCTTGTTGCAAGCAACACAAACGCTTGGCGTGATTATGTTGCAAATATGGGCAGATGGGTAGATTATGATAATTCATATAAAACAATGGATAAGGATTATATGGAATCTATTTTGTGGACCTTTAAGCAAATATATGATAAGGGCTACATTTATAAAGATTACAGAGTGACTCCATATTGTTTTAGATGCGAAACATCACTTTCAATTTCTGATACAAGAGAAAGCGATTCTACTCGCCCAAGGCAAGACAGATGGATAATTGCACGCTTTAAGTTGGATAAAGATGTAGAGGGCAAGCCAGCATATATGCTAGCGTGGACAACAACCCCTTGGACTTTGCCATCAAATATGGCGCTTGCGGTTAATAAAAATATTGATTACGCTTATGTAGATATGGGCGACTGCATTTATATTGCGGGCGCAAACAGCATAAAAGATTATCCTAAGGTGTTTGGCAAAGAGGCAAATGTTATAAAGGTTGTTAAAGGCGAAGAATTAGAAGGTTTAACATATTCACCAGTTGTAAACTATTTTGCATCTAAAAAGGCAGAGGGTGCCTTCCGTGTGATTAGTGCAGACTATGTTGCAGAAGGGGAAGGTTTGTGTGTTGTTCACATTGCACCAGCCTTTGGTGAAGATGACTATTGGGCAGCAAAGAGAAATAATGTTCCGCTTGTAAACCCTGTGGATTCAAAAGGTTGTTATACAAGCGAAATTACAGATTTTGTTGGCCGTAATGTAATTGATGCAAATGGCGATATGATTAGGTTTTTATACAACAACCAAAGCGCCGTTGCAGATGGCACAATAGAACACAACTATCCACACTGCTGGAGATGTAAAAAGCCATTAATTTATAGAGCAATGGATGCGTGGTATTTATCTGTTGAAAGGTTAAAACCAAAACTACTTGCTCAAATGAAAGATGTTACTTTTGTTCCGGCAGATGTTAAAGAAAAGCGTTTTGGCGATTGGTTAAACAACGCGCGTGATTGGAATATATCTCGTAACAGATTTTTTAGCACACCAATTCCTATTTGGGAATGTGATAAGTGTGGCAAGCGTGAGTGCCTTGGCTCAATTGATGAAATTAAGGCTAAAAGCGGGGTAGAACTTGACAACTTGCATAGGCAATATGTAGATAAGGTTACATACCCTTGTTCTTGTGGCGGGGTTATGAAGCGTGTTTCTGAAGTGCTTGACTGCTGGTTTGAATCTGGCTCTGCACCACACGCAAGGCTTCATTATCCGTTTGAAAACAAAGACTGGTTTGACTCTCATAGTCCAAGCGATTTTGTTGTTGAGTATACCGGGCAAATTAGGTGCTGGTTCTATTATTTGCATGTGCTTTCTGTTGCGCTATTTGATAAGCCTGCATATAAACACTGCATTGTTCACGGAACAGTGCTTGCAGATGACGGCAAAAAACTTTCTAAATCTAGCAGAAACTATACAGACCCTATGCTTCTTATGAACAATATGGGTACAGATGCGTTTAGGCTTTATATGGAGCAAAGCAACGCTATGCTACTTAATGATATGAAGTTTGATGATGCTGGCGTTTCTGAACAGTTAAAAACAATTATTATTCCGCTTTGGAATGCGTGCAACTTCTTTATATCTTACGCACAAATTGATGGGTATGAAAAAGATGCAAAGGTAGAAGAAGGCAAGTTTACTTTGCACACTAATAATGAACTTGATAAGTGGCTTCTTGCACTTTGCTATGATGTTGAACACAACATTACAAAAACTATGGATAAGTACGAAATTAACAAGTATGTAACACAAGTTAGACGCATTGTTGATGGGCTTACTGATTGGTACATTAGGCGTTCTAGACGCAGATTTTACGGCAGTGAAATGACGGATGACAAACTAGATGGCTACAATACGCTATTCTATGCGCTAACAACACTAACTAAATTAATGGCACCAGTTGCACCATTTTTAGCAGAAAAACTATACAAGCATTTGGGCGGAGAAATTTCTGTTCACTTGTGCGCTTGGCCAACTGTTCCAAAGGCGTTTAAGGCAGATGAACTTTTAAGCGAAGTTGAATGTGTTAGAAAAGTAATTTATTTGGCTCGTGTAATAAGGGAACAAAACAAGGTTAAAAATAGGCAACCACTAACGCGAGCACTAATCCACGCAAGCGAGGGAGATAAGGCTATTATAGATAAAAACAGCCACATAATTGCAGAAGAACTTAATGTTAAAGAAGTTGAATTTGTACGTGATGAGGCAGGCATTGCAACCAAAATTTATAAACCAAACTTTAACTATATTAGAGAAAATTATGCATCTAATATGGGTGAAATTATTAGGACAATTTCTAGCGGTAAGTTTAAAATTGCTGGCGATAAGGTTAATGCTACAACAAGTTTTGGAGATATGGAACTTGATATTGATGCGTTAATTATAGAATATAAGGCTCAGGGCAATATGCCAACCCTTGCAGATGGCAATTTGGTTGTTGCGCTAGATATTACGCTTACAGATGCACTTGTGCGTGAGGGTGCTGCTAGGGAAGTTATTAGGTTTGTGCAAGATGCCAGAAAGGCTATTGGGTGCGAACTTGCAGATAGAATTTCAATTAACTTTAGCGAAAATGTTCCGGGCGAATTTGTGCCATTTATCTGTGCAGAAACACTTTCTAAGGTGGCTAGTTTTGACAAGGCAGATGCAGACCTTGTTGTGCCAACATCTCTTGGAGATATTACTGTTAAATTAAAAAAGAAATTGTTTAAGGGGGCTTTATGTATACAAAAGAGTTCGCTGTAATTTATAATAAATATTGGGCTTCTTTTTCAGAAAACCTTGTAAATAAATACTTGCAGTTAGTTAAAAACAAAAAATCTTTGTTAGATTTAGGTTGCGGAACGGGTAATTTTTTGCAAAAAATGGAAGATAAGTTTGATAAATGTGTTGGAGTGGATTTATCTTCCGCTATGATTGATATTGCTAAAAATAATTGCAAAAAAACTACATTTTATGTGCAAGATATTACTTCTTTTTCGTTTAATGAAAAATTTAATTTAATTACTTGCAATTTTGATATGATTAATCATTTGATTAATTTAGAAGATTGGGCAAAAGTTTTTAGCAAAGTTTATAATCATTTAACAGATGATGGCGTTTTTGTTTTTGATTACAACACTATATCTAGATTCAACAAATTGAATAACACCAGCGGTGTGCTAGAAAAAGATGAATGTACAATTAATGTAGAAAGCATTAAAACAGATAACAATCATATGAAAATGAAGTTTTCTATATTTGATAAGGTTAATAATCAAACAACAGAATTTGAAGAAGTGGAAAGTTTTTTTGACGATGTTGATGTTATTAAGGCATTAACTTCTGCGGGTTTTTCTAACTTTAAAATTGTTGATAAAGAATTTAATAAAGTGGATAACTACAATTATGATAGGTTATATGTTATATGTAAAAAGAGTGAGAATTAACTCACTCTCTTTTTTGTTATTCATTATCTTCTTTTTTAGGTGGAAGAATTGTAACTTTTATGTTTTGAATACGGTGGCGGTAAATATCTAAAATTTCTAATTTTAAGTTTTTAAATATAAAACTTGCGCCTTTGTTAGGTAATAACCCTAAATATTCGCACACAAAACCACCAATTGAGTTACTTGTATATTCTTCGCCAATATCTAACTTAATATCAAACTTTTCAAAAAAGTCTACTAAATCACCATTACCGTTTACAATGTATTCGTTTTCGCTTTGCCTTGAAAAGTCAACTTCCACATCATCAGTTTCGTCATAAATTTCACCAACAAGTTCTTCTAAGCAGTCTTCCATTGTAACAATACCTTGCGTACCACCAAACTCGTCTAAAACAACGCAAATGTGTGTTTGCTTCTTTTGCATAAGTTTAAACAAATCGTCAACTTTTTCTTGACCTTGAGTGTAAACAATAGGTTGTATAACTTCGTTTATGTTTGTTGCTTTTTCGTGCAATGCAAAAAAGAAATTCTTTTCGTGTATAAAACCAATAATGTTATCTATATTTTTATCATACACAGGCAACCTGGAAAAACCAGATTTTTTAAATACCTTAAAAATTTCTTCCATAGGCAAATCTTTTTCAACGGCAACAATATCTACGCGTGGCGTAAAAATTTTGTTTACCGTAACATCGTTAAATTCAACAGCAGAACGGATTAGTTCACCGTTTTCTTTATCAAAGCCACCAGTTGTTTCGGCTTCGTTAATAATTGTAATAATTTCTTCATCTGTAACACTTTCTGGTTCCTTTTTAATAACCTTTTTACCAAGGCGTTGAATAAGTAAGAACACAAGTGCTAGCGGATAAAAAATAAAACTTAGCACAAAAATAATTGGCGCAGAAAACATTGCAAATTTTTCTGGGAACATATTGGCAAGTGTTTTTGGTAAAATTTCACCAAAAGTAAGTACGGCAAGCGTCATAATAACGGTTGTCATAATAGCACTTGTTGAAGGGTCTTCCCAAATTTGCGCAAACACTATAGTTGCAATTGTTGTTGCTAAAATGTTTACAATATTGTTACCAATTAAAACATTTGTAATAAACTTGTCATACTTTTCAGATATGCTCATAACAAGCCTTGCACGCTTATTGCCAGCATTTGCCCAAGAATGCACTCTTGCTTTGTTCATACAAGAAAACGCTGTTTCTGTTGCACTAAAATAACCAGATAATAAAATTAAAATAATAAGTAGAACCACCAGGGGTACCATAAATAAATAAAAATCTCCTATAATTAAAATATATAATTTTAAATGCAAAAAAGTTACATTTTAATATTACTTTTTATATTTTAACATACAAATAACTAATTGTCAAGGGATAGCAA
>CAVFEO010000022.1:0-13675 GCA_963621425.1 bacterium
TTATAATATCACCCGTGTTTGTATCTATAACAATAGAACAAACTTCACCATCTGTTTTATTTAAAGTTATATGATAAAAAAACTTATCAAAGTTCCCTGAATTATCTGATAGTATTCTTACAAACAATTCTGCATCTACCCCTTTATATGATGAACAATCTTTTATTTTATCTAAAAAATACTCAATTGCAATATCCTTTGCTTGCTCTGCCTTAACTAACCAATCTGCACTTGTATTTATTAAATCGTAATTATATGTATTATCATTAATTGTAATCTTTATATTGATTGTGGCATCATCATTTACTTCCTGCTCCAAATCAACAACAAAAGTATTATCGTATGGGTTAGCTTCCATTATGCCATTATAACTTTTATCATTAATGCTTGCGACAAATGTTGGTGCTTGCACGCCTGCTTGATTAGTTCTAAAAATAATTAAAGCAAACGGTTTACAGTTTTCACTTTTGCCATTTAACAAATAAGGATCTTCCCTTGTGCCAGAAATAAGTTTTACTTGTGATAATCCATTATGTGCTGTAAAACACACTTTGTCCATTTCACTCACATTTTTATTTATTAAATCTTTAGCATCTACTTTAAAATATGCAAAATATACAACTACCGCTATAACAAAAACTACAAGAACGGTAAATAGTGACAATATTAATTTCTTTTTCATATCTGCTCCTTTTTAATCTATACTATACAAGTATGCAGACATAAAATTTTTAGAACTTGTGCTATACTTAATAAAAACACACAACAAAAAATTGTGCCTATAATTATAAAAATTTAATATACACCCGAAATAAAAACATACTAGCTAAAACTAGTATGTTTTTTATAATTAATCTATTTCAATATTACCTAAATCGCCATCTTTACGCCTATAAATAACATTAACTTTACCTGTTTTTTCGTTTGTATAGATGTAAAAATCATGGTCTAACACATCAAGCATATTTTTTGCTTCTGCCATAGTAATTGGTGCACCAAGAGAAAAATTCTTTTGTTTAACAACCATACTATCATTTTCTTCTGTATCTTCTTCATTTTCAAAGAATTCAAAGAAGTCTGGCAAGAATAATCCTGTACGATTTTTATCAATTTCTCTTTCTTTTGCTTTAACAATTTGTCTTTCTAGTTTAGGCATAACAAGATCTATATTACTGTACATATTTTTGTTATTAGCAACTTCTGCTCTATAAAACATATTGTCGCTAGATAGGTTTACTTCCATTTTGTACATACCTCTTTGCTTTTTGCAAGCAACTTTAACATTTAAGCCATTTTTGAAGTATTTATTTAACCTATTAATTTTTTCTTCTAGAACCTCTTTAAGTCTATCAGATACTTTATAATCCTTTTCTATAATTTCCATTTTCATATATGTCATCTCCTTGTTTTTGATACTTATATTATACTACAAAGCAATTACAATTACAAATGTTTTTTGCTTATTTAGTTAGCCTTAAACACAAACTGTCCATTTTCTACATCAACTGTAATTTGGTTTGCGTTCTCAATTTCTTTATTAAGCATTTTTTCTACTAGTGCATCTTCAATTTCTCTTTGAATATATCTCTTTAAAGGTCTTGCGCCATAATTATAATCGCTACCTTTTTCTACAATGCGCTTTAGAGCGTTTTCGCTTAATTTTAGCGTAATATCTTTTTCTTTTAGCCTGTTATTTAAGTTGGAAATAATAATAGTTGCAATTTTTGCCATATCAAGTTTAGATAAGTTATGGAATATAACAATGCTATCAAACCTATTAATAAGTTCTGGCTTTAATCTCTTTTTCATCTCTTCTAGCATAATTGCCTTTTGGTCTTGATAACTTGCTTCTTCTGCTTGTGCTTTTTCAAACCTAGACTCAAAGCCTATGTTACGCTTTGCAGAAGAAATTTTATCTGCACCAATATTTGATGTCATAATTATGATTGTATTTTTAAAGTTTACAGTTTTGCCTTTTCCATCAGTAAGTCTACCATCATCAAGAAGTTGCAACAAAATATTTAACACATCATTGTGAGCCTTTTCAATTTCATCAAATAGCACTACGCTATAAGGTCTTCTTCTAACTTGTTCTGTTAGTTGCCCACCATCATCATGACCGACATAGCCCGGTGGCGAACCGATTAATTTAGAAACAGAATGGCTTTCCATATATTCGCTCATATCAATTCTAATTAACGCCTTTTCGCTATCAAAAACAGATTCTGCTAAAGCCTTGCAAAGTTCTGTTTTACCTACGCCCGTTTTACCTAAGAACAAGAAACTACCAATTGGTCTTTTTTCATCTTGCAACCCCATACGAGAACGGCGAAGAGCCTTACAAACTTCTCTAACAGCCTCATCTTGCCCAACAACTCTCTTTTGCAAAATTTGCTCTAAATTCTTAAGCTTTTCAGCCTCTGTTGCGCCAATTTTGTTAACCGGAATTCCCGTCCATTTTGATACAACCACTGCAATATCTTCATCTGTAATTGTTGCTTTTTCTTGGGTTTTATTGTTTACATTTGCTCTACTGCTTGCCTCGTCAATTAAGTCAATAGCCTTATCTGGTAAATTTCTATCAGTAATATACCTTTCACTTAATTTAACAGCATTAACAAGCGCCTCATCAGGAATAATTACATTGTGGAATTTTTCGTAACTTGGCCTAATACCTTGCAATATTTTAATTGTGTCTTCAACACTTGGCGGAGCAACTTTTATTGGTTGAAATCTTCTCTCTAACGCTTTATCTGCTTCAATATACTTTCTGTATTCTTCTACAGTTGTTGCGCCTATTGTTTGCATTTCGCCACGTGCTAAATAAGGCTTTAGAATATCTGCAGGAGAGACCTCTCCTTTTTCGCTTGATGCTTGAACTAAAGTGTGAATTTCATCAATAAACACAATTATATTTTGGCTTTGTGTAATTGTTTCTATTGCACTTTTTAGTTTTTGCTCCATTGAACCACGGTATTGCGTGCCCGCAACAAGTGATGCAATGTCTAACGAAAATATAATTTTATGTTTTAGTGCGTTTGGCACTTCACCTTTAACTATTTTAAGCGCTAACCCTTCTGCTATGGCAGACTTACCAACACCGGCATCACCGATTAAAATTGGGTTGTTTTTTGTTTTTCTGCAAAGGATTTCAATGGCACGCTCAATTTCTGCATCTCTACCAATAATTGTATCTATTTTACCATCACGGGCACGAGCTGTTAAATCAACGCCAAGTTCTGCAAGCCCTTCTGGCAAAGTCGTTGAAGCGTTTTGCTTTGGCGAACCAAATACATTTTCTTGAACTTCAACATAATCGTTTTTACTTTCACTAAACAACTTTAAAAGTTTTTCTTTAATATCTTCGCAACTTACACCGAACTTTGATTCTATCACACGAGATGCCTCACAATCACGGTTGGCAACAATTGCATACAATAGATGTTCTGTGCTAATAAGTGGGTTACGTAATTGCTTTGCTACATTTTTTGCGGTTTGAAGCAAATTTGCAACACCAGCAGATAATTCAATTAAAGAATTCCTACTGCTAGACGAATATATATTTATATTGCTAGTTATATGCCTCCAAATGCGGTTGGCATTTATACCGTAAGAGGTAAGTATTTTATATGCAACACTACCTTCAACACGAGTTAGCCCATATAAAATGTGTAAACTTGTAATTTCGTCAGAATAAGAATTTGCTACGGCAGTTTCCGCTTGTTCTAAAACCATTGCCGTACTTCTTGTAATTTTAGGTGCATCATCATTGATAAACATATCTACATACCTCCTTTATCATTATGCTTAATTTTATCTATTAAAATGCTTTTTAATACTTGACTGCGCAACATATCCGCAAAATCAATTGGGCAATTAAGAGCCTTTGGAGAAATTGCGCTTATTATTATATTAGTTTGCTCTTCATCAAAGCATTTATTATCCTTTAAATTAAGAACTAATTTTTTTGCAGTAATAAAATCAATTGGCTTATTTAAAATATTGGTTACAATAGAAAACATAAAATTGTTTGAATTATTTGCAACAATTTTGGTAAGTTTTATAAACCCACCACCACCACGCTGACTAGAAACATCAAAGCCACGCTCGTTTGAAAACCTTGTTGCTAAAACATAATTTATTTGACTTGGTGCGCACGAGAAAAAATTTGCAAGTTCATTGCGTGATATTTGCAAAGATTGTTCATGTTGCATAGCATCTAAAATAAATTTTTCTATTACATCACTAATGTTTGCCATATTGCCCCCTTTTAAAAAGTTTGACTTTCTTTGACCTTTATTAATGTAGCACCATAAAAAACGCTTGTCAATAGTTTTGACAAGAATTTTTTAAATTTTTTAAATTACTTTATAAGCCCATTATTTTTGCATAGAATTAACAGTTTGTTTGCAATATTTTCTGCGCTAAAACCACGCCTTAAATACACATTATCTCCCCTGCCACTTAAACCAAATTCACGCGTGCAAACAAGCATACCGCTAGGAATTATTAAGTTACCCAAAGTGTATGCAGAAGCACACTCTATAACACAATTAATTTTAACAGGCGAATTTAGATTTACAACTTTTGGAACATTTAAAATAGAATATATATTAGCATCTAAGCCTTTTTGTTTTAACTTTTCTCTAACAGCAAGAGCCAAATGCATTTCGTAACCAGACGCTAAAATGTTTGCACAAGGTTGTTCGCATCTATAAACGGCGTAAATACCTTGTTTCATATCAGCATCAAAAACTTCTAAATTTTCAAGGGCCTCTTTTGATAAAACAATTACTGTTGGTCCCATATGTTTATAAGCAAACTTATAAGCATATTGAACTTCTGCATAGCAACACGGTCTGAACACAACCACATTTGGAATTGAACGCAACATATCTATTTGTTCAACAGGCTCGTGTGATGCCCCATCCTCCCCAACTCTAATGCTATCATGCGTGAAAACATACAAGCTCCTTGCATGCATAAGTGCGCAAGTTCTAATAGCAGACTTCATATAATCTGCAAAAGTTAAAAATGTTGAACAAAATGGCATTAATCCGCCATGAAGCGCAATACCAGAACATATGCACGCCATACTAAATTCTCTAACGCCAAAAGGTATATTGCAACCTTGAGGATTACTTGCAGAAAAAACTCCTGCTCCATTTATATAAACCTTGGTGCTAGATGCTAAATCTGCACTGCCACCGAACAAGTTTGGTGCATTATTATACAAGGCGTTTAAACAAAGTGCCCCCGCATCTCTGCCAGATTTTACAGAAGTAAAATTCAAATTAAAGTCCAATTTAAAACTATTTTGAACAAACTTAGTAAAAAGTTCATAATCTTCTTTATATTTCTTTTTATATTCTTGCAAAGTGTTAGCGTATTCTCTTTCCATTTTTTCTGCTTTAGCATTAATTTCGCCAAAATGCTTATACATATCAACTGGAATATTGAACATATCAGAAGGTAAACCACATTGTTCCCTATAAGTTATGGCATCATCTTTTGTTATTTTCATTGCGTGTGCTTTGTTACTGCCAGCAAAATTTGTGCCTAAACCTAATACGCTTGGAACAATAACAAAACTTGGTCTGCTTGAGTTTTTAGCATCACTTATTGCTTTTGCAATACCCGGCATATCATCACTGGTTTTTACTTTAAAAACATCCCAACCTTGTGCTATAACTCTTTTTTCTAAATCTTCACTAAACACACCATTAGTTGTGCCATCTAAAGTTACTTGGTTACAATCATACAAAACAATTAGTTTAGATAAATTTTGCTCGCCAGCAATACTCATAGCCTCGTAACTAACGCCTTCCATTAAGCAACCTTCGCCAACTATTGCATAGGTATAATGGTCAAATAATTTTAAGTTGCCCTTGTTAAATATGCTTGCCAAATGCTTTTCTGCCATTGCTAGCCCAACAGCGCACCCTATGCCTTGTCCTAACGCACCTGTTGTACAATCTATTCCGCAAGTTTGAACTTCTGGATGACCTGGCGTACAACTATCTATTTGTCTAAACTTTTTTAAGTCCTCAATGGTTATATCGTAACCGCACATATGCAAAGCGCTATAAATTAAAGGGGTGCAGTGACCTGCAGAAAAAACCACTCTATCCCTATTAATAAAATCTGGGTTGCGCGGAGAAACATTTAAAAAGTTCCTAAAAAGGGAATAGACTAAAGAACTTGCCCCTAAACTCATACCAATATGCCCACTATCAGCATTAGCAACCATATCTCTACTTAATGCTCTTAAACATTCTACTGGTTGATACATCTCTATTTAACCTCCTTGCCTCTTCTAACATTTTTTGCTTTTGCTTTACTATATTTTTGCGTTTATCCTGTACCATTTGCTCATATGTTTTTATTTTGATGCTAAATACTAATATATAACACATAACACCCAAGCAAATTGCAACATAATACCACTGCATATAAACATTGTGCTTAACAAAAGCAAAACTTCCACCGCTTAAAAGCACGCTATGTTCACCGCTAGCATTAAATTGAACTAATATATTGCCATTAACATCTGTTCTAAATATTTTAGGATTAGAAACTGAACTTTCAATTCTTTCAAAAAGTTCATTTGATGGAATACTTGAATGCACGCCATACCTAGTTGATAAAATAAAATATTTAGGGTCAAGCGTTTCAAGAAAATTATAACCCGTGCTATGCTTGCTTCCGTGGTGCCCCACCTTAACAAACGGATGCCTTATGTTATCTATATGCAGAATATAATTACTCAAAAGTTCGTTTTCACCAATTTCACCAGCATCTGCCATTAAAAGAAAAGTTTGGTTTACATACTTTATCAATATAATGCTAGAAAAATCATTATCATTTTCATATTCAATTAAGTTTGGTGTAGCAAAAGTAAATATATAATCATCTTGGTTAAAATTTAATTCATTGCTTGCAAAAAACATTTTTGTTTCTGGATTATTTTGCAAATAACTGTAAATGCTTTTAATTGTTGTATCATACTTTTCACCTAATTTTATCTCATACTTAGTTGCAAAATGATATTCTAGCATACCTTCTTCTAAAATGCTTTTTTCACTTGTAGATAATTGCTTTGGCCTTACTATATTAAGGACTTTATAATTCTGTAGTATATACGGGACACCTGTAATGTGGTCTGCATCTGCATGCGTTAAAACTAAATAATCTATAATACGCTCACGATTGTTGAAAATGTTGTTTTCTAAATACATTTTCATAGCATCAACGCTTTTATCTGTATCAAGCAAATCTCCCGCGCAATCAATTAACGCACACTTACCATCGGGAAATTCAACAAAAGTACTATCCGCACACCCCACATCTATAAAATGCAGTTTTAGTGATGGGTTTTGTATATCTTTTTCGTTTTCTGCAAGTGTATAATCGCTTGATGAATAATAGTCTGGATTTATTGCACGAGTTAGTTCGCTGTGCCAAATTAAAGAAAGTGCTAAAATTAAAATACATAAAGAAAACACAACATATTGTGTAATTTTAATTATTTTCAACTTTTTCAGTATGGGATTTTGTTCTTTTTTGCTAATCGTTTTCTTCATTTAAATTCTCAATTTTTTCTTGCTGTTCTTTACTTGTTAATATCATCTGCTTGGTTCCGTTATCACTTACAATATTTAAGTCTTTTGCAAACTCTTGTGATAACTTAAACTTCTTCTTAATAGGCTTTTTTGCAAAAATTTCAAGTATTTTAGGCATACAAAGTTTAGCACACCTGTACCCTTCTTTAATCATTTCATCTGCACCATCCAGTTTAGTTGATTTAAACTTTTTTAAATCTGGTGCAATCATTAAATCGGCATGCAAATATCCTTTAAGCGGAATATTCTTCATTAGAATTCTAATGCTTGCAAAAAGCACATCAAGCATTTTAGGGCTATCAGTTCCATATGCTCTTGTTGGGTTAACATCTACGGCAATAACATAATCACAGCCAAAAAGTTTAGGAATATCTGCTGGTATTGTATTTTGCAAACCACCATCTGCGAGCAATTTATCTTCAAATTCTACAGGAACAAAAGCCCCAGGAACAGCACAACTTCCCGCAACAGCTTTTGCCAAATTTCCATGCCTTAATGCAATTTCGTTTGTAGTTTTTAAATCAACCACAACAGGCGAAAAAGGTATTGATAAATCTTCAATATTTATATCGCCAATATTATTTTTAATTATATCTTGAATTCCCGTTGTTTTTGATGGCGAAAATATTATTTTAGAAGTTCTAATATCTTTTGTTTTTGTGTTTTTAACAATATTAGCCATTTGTTCGCTTGTAAAACCAGCACAATAAAACGCGCCAATTAAACTGCCAGCACTTGTTCCTGCAACAAAATCAAACTTAATGCCAGCCTCTTCAAAGGCTTTAATTACACCAATGTGTGCTAGCCCCCTTGATGCTCCGCCCCCAAGTGCTAAACCAATTTTGCACTTTGGATATTTTTTTATATCTTCTTTATTTTTCTTATTCTTTTTACTAAAAAATAAAAACATACTACCTCTTTTTATATAAATTGTTCTATTTTATCTAAAATTGGGTTTTGCTCTCCCGCCATAAGTGTAGAAGAAATTAGCACACTATCTTGTGCTATTCCTATTTGATTAGCAATTTTTATAGCACAAACCTTACGCTTTGTTTTTGCAATTTTATCCGCTTTAGTAATAATTATAATAAACGGAATATTATAAGAATAAAGGTAAGAAATCATTTGCATATCAGCATCTGTTACATCACGCCTAATATCAAGTAAAACACACACTAATTTTAACTGTTTAGACTGTGTTAAATATGCTTCAATTAGTTTTTTCCAATCTTGCTGTTCAGCCTTGTTGCCTTTTGCAAAACCATAACCAGGTAAATCTACTAAATAAAAAGAATTATTAATATCAAAATAGTTTATAAGCCTTGTTCTTCCTGGCGTAGCGCCAACTTTTGCAAGACCTTTTCTATTAACCAAATAATTGATTAAACTACTTTTGCCAACATTACTTCTTCCCACAAAAGCAACTTCGCTTTTTTCTTGGTTAAAAAACTTACTGCCTTTGCCAAGTGAAGTAACAAATTTTGCGTCTTTAATTATCATACTTTTTCACCTTTAAAATACTTAAATAATTTTAACATATAAAAAAAATAAAAGCAACTTATAGTTGCTTTTATTACTTATTTTATATAACTATATGGTTTTCTTTAAACTTGCGTTTGTACTTTTCTTTATCAGATACAACTATTACCCCTTCGCCATTTTTTTCGCCATTTTGCCACTTACCCATATATGAATAACCATTTTCGTAATAGTATATCCCCATACCAGAAAGTTTACCATCTAAACTTTCGCCTTCATAAATCAAGTTACCATCAGCATCAATATACCTGCCAACGCCTTGAATTACTCCATTTTCCCACTCGCCAACATACTTGCAACCATTTTTAAAAGTATAAGTTCCTCTGCCTGTTATAGAATTTTCGTAAAAAGAACCTTCATACTTTGTACCATCAGCTAAAACAAGCACACCATTTTCGCCGTGAGGAACATCATTTAACCAGTTGCCTTCATAAACTTGACCGCTCTTAAAGTATAAAGTACCCTTGCCACTTCTTTCTCCGCCGGCAAAAGAGCCAACATACTTATCTCCATTGGCATATACATACGCACCTTCGCCATCAAACTTTCCAGATGAAAAAGAGCCTTTATATTTATCTCCATTAGCAAAAACAAGCACACCTTCGCCATTAAACAAGTTATCTTTAAAAGAGCCTTCATATATGTTGCCACTATTATCTACATATTTACCTTTGCCTTCTCTCATACCTTTGGCAAAATCACCTGTGTATGCGCTACCATCACTGCCGTGCATAGTACCTGTGCCATTGGGAACATCATCTAACCATTGACCTTCATAAGTTGTACCATCTCCGCCAACAATTTTGCCATTGCCACTACGCAAGCCATTTACAACTTGTCCTGTATAAAAAGAAGAATCTAAATACACAAAAGAACCTTTACCATTTGGAATATTGTTTTGGTCTACTTCACCAAAATAAACACCATTTTTAAAAGTTACTTTTTTCATTTCCATAAAAATCACCTCAACTTGATGAAATTTCTTTCATTATAATTACATTATAAAAATAAAACACTTTTAAGTCAATTAAAATATATCTTTTACAAAAAAAGAACACACCTACATAGTATGTTCTTTTTTACAATTATTATCTTTCTCTCTCTCTTCATTTTTGCATTCTGCTTCAAAGTTTTTACCAAATGGGGTTCCTTTTGGTATTCTACCTTGTTTTATAAGTTGATAGTGTCTATCTTGTAATGCAAGAGCAAAAGAAGTAAATGTAACAAGTCTTGAACCGCATGTTTTATCTACAAAAATATTTACAATTTGAGATGAAGGAATTACTTCCCCTTTTTCTATTTGATAGTAATATTCCGGCAAAATGTCGCTAACTTTATCATCAACTTTTAAGCCTAGCTTTGCTTGTAAATACTCACTTTTTCTAAGCATCTCTTCAAAATGTCGCAATTGTTCATTAAATTGCAAAGTAAAATTCGTTTCTATAGATAAATTTGCCGTTCCCTTAGATTGCGTTGGATGAAGGAAATCATGAATGTTTGGGAAAAATTTTTGAAGTTTCTCCTCACATGCTCCATAAGTTTCAAGTGAACGCATATAATAATGATCAAATTGCTCAATTGCTATCTTTTCTTCTTCAGATATACTACCTTGTGCCATAAATATATTCTCCTAAAAAATTATCTCAAATCAGCTTCTTTACCTGCTTTTGCTTGAACATTTTTATCTTCTAAATAATATTTAATATCATCAATCAATTTATTAACTTCAAAATAAAATTCATCTGAACCAATGAATTCAGGCTTGTCATAGAAATCCTTAACTAAATCAAGCATATGAACTCTACATCTGTTGCAAATATCGTTGGTTAAATTGTTTTCTTCTGCTAATTTTTTATCTGCACTCATAATATATGGGATATCAACTTTAACCATATTTAATTGTTTTAAAGCATCAAGAACTTCTTTGTTAGCACCTCTTGCCATAAATTCTTCATACATTGTAACAAAACTTTGCTTTAATTCGCCAAAAATAGCAACTTTTAATTCTTGTCTCTTATTCTTTTGCAATGTACGGTATAATGCTTGAGTTTGAGCGTTTAAAGTTTTTCTCATCATATTGTGCATTTTATCTTTATAATTTGCAATAAGTTTCATCTTTTTTTCTTCAGTTATTGTCTTGTTATTTTTAAATGCCTTTTTAGCAATAACTTCTGCTTCGTTTTGATAATCAACTATAGCAAAATAAGGATTTTTAGGATATTTAGCTTTATATCCTACTCTGCCTTCTTCTGCTAACAAGATGTATTCTTTTGCCTTTTTAACATCATTTAAAAGTTTGTTAGAAATTACTTTATAATCTCTATTGCTGTAGTCTTTTGAGAATTTGTTTCCTTTATGGTTTTCAAAACTCTTAATTGTACCATTAATAACTTGACTTGTTGCTTTGAACAACATCATTTCAATTTCTTCAAATATGTAATCTTTTTTATCTAATTCAACGTTAACAGGGTTTGGAATAGCTGCAGTTTGTTCAGCATGTGTTGTTTGTTCTGCTTGTTTATATAATTTAACATCTCTATCAAATTTTTCAACAATCTCATCAGCAACGCCTTCTAAGTAATCAATTTGTTCACTATCTGTAATAAACTTATCTTTACCACCAAAAGCACTTTCTGCTAAATTATTTAATCCTTCAGTGTATACATCAACAATTCTAGTTAATCCGTTTGGATTAGTTGCAACATCTTTTGTATAATATTGCATTTCATCAATAATATCTTCTGTAAAGAAAGTATTATTAATTGTGTGCTTCAAAACATAGTAATATGCTGTTTTTGCATCTTCTCTATCGCCTTGTGAAGATAAATCAAAATTATCCCAAACAACATCACACATACGACTAATCACATCGTCATTGAATGTTGCAAAATAATATCTTTCGCCATCTTCTTCCAAAGCAGACTTTTCAACATTTTCTCTTGCAGAACTTTTTCTCTTCTTTCTAGCCTCAATTTTTTCTTTAGAGAATACTTTATAACCAGTTGGAGCAGGAGTTTCTTCTGTTACTACTCTAGGATTTTCTACAACAGGTGTTTCTTCAATAGTAGTTGCAGGATCTTCTATTTCTGCTACAATTGTTTCTGCATCAACTTCAGCTTCTGCACTAGGAGTAGCTCCAATTGCATCTCTATCATAAGTACTAATCTTAGATTGATTATTCATTAACTTATTAATTTCAACTTCTGCTGGGTTGTATAATGTTCTAAACATTGCTTCACCAAAAGATGAAACATTTGCTTCTGCACCTTCTCTAGCATAAACGCTTTCATTGGTAAACATATTAGCGATATTGTCAAGAGAAACTTCTCTCTTTGCAAAGAATTGTTCTGTAATTCTCTTAGCAACTTCGTGTGAAGCAAACATAATATATGGTTTATATTCGCACTTAGAAGCTACAAGAGCAATATCACTATCTAACTTATCACAAATTGCCTTTGTAGCGCCTTCTGCGGTGTATTGGTCAAGATTCATATAAGTTAGTATGTATTTAGTAGCATATAGTGTTGAAAGCATTGTTGTATAACCAATATCAACACGAGTAAACTTTTCGCCAGCATTTTCAGCAAAATATTGCAAAGCATAAACTGTGTAGTATTTATTATCTTTTGCATTTTTGTTACCACCAATTAATCTTTGATGAAAACTTTCTAAAGCAAAATCATAAATCATATTTGCAGCAAGTTCAATTTTGTTTGCAAACTTATAAACGCCTCTTAATTCTTTTCTAGTCATAGGTTCAACAATTCTTGTTGCTTGGCTACCTGCTAAATTGCTTAGTCTATTATACTCTTCACTAAGTCTTCTTTCTTCGCCAACATAAGCATTGTTACCAATTCTAGAAATGAAGAAACCTCTACTTCTAGATCTAGGAGTTAAGTGTGTTAAATTTTTTTCTTGTGAGCCTGCATAGATATTTCTAACGCCAAAAGCTCTAGCAATTTGAGCCATAACTTCATCTTCAAATTGTTGAGTTTTAGCAGGGTCACTAAATGAAAACATTCTTTCATCCCCAGCATCAAGGCCTTTAAATGGATTTAGTACAGAACTTTCTTCAGTGATTTTATCTTGAGCAATGCCTAAATCGTTTTTAATGTCAATATATTCAACAATACCTTCAGCCCAATCAGACAAAGTAGCAATATCGGCATCAAAATGGTCAGTAGATTTAACTGCTTCATAAAATTCATCATCAGTTAAAAACTTTGCAAAAAACTCATCTTTAGTACATTCTATGCCTGTACCTTCTAAAATATCTTGAATATCATCTTCATCTGTAAGGAAAGTTGTTAGCAAAACAGCTTGAGTTTCCCTTTCTGTTATGCCTGGTTTGTTTAAGCTAGCAACAAGAGTTAATAATTCCAACTTGTCTTCTTCACTTAAACGACCAATATAATCTTTAACATCTTCTTTCATATAACCCCCTAACGCAAGTGTTAAATTTTGTAAATACTTACGCTTATTTTTTCAATAATAATTATATCATAAAAGTATTA
>CAVFEO010000023.1:0-4105 GCA_963621425.1 bacterium
ATTTTAAATAAATGTAATTTTTATTTACTTTTCTATTTAAAATGTAACAATTATTGTTGCCTATGAATATATATTTTTGTATCACAATTATCAAAAAGTGTTCAAATTTTTTGACAATAGAAGTCGTATAATGCTATAATTAGGTATAAATTTAAAAAGGAGATGATAATATGGCAAAATCTGGTAAGGACTATTTTGGAATTAACAGAGTAATAAGTGCTATCCTTTGTATTTTTATCGGCTTTATTTTGGGTATCGTCGTTAGATTCATGGAAGGTAAACCTGTTGCTGGTCTTGTTAGACTACTTACTTGCTTTATCGGTGTAGGACTTTTAATGAACATCGTTGATTTCGTTTTGATTATTCTTAACGGCAGAATTCTTCGTGTTATCGATAAGTAAATAAAAAATTGGATGCAAACACGCATCCTTTTTTTGTAACCAATAAAAAAACAACTGAATGCTCTTCAGTTGTTTTTATTTAACTTAATTTATGCAAATCAAAAAATTTCCATGGAACATCTTTTTCGGGAGGGAAAGATGTAAATGTTAATATTTGGTCTTTTGTCGGGTGCTTAAAACTTAATTTGTAAGCCCACAAACTTAAGTTTTTTGTTATTTTTTGCTTTGCACCATATTTAATATCAGAAACAATAGGATTTCCCATTGTGCTAAACTGCACCCTAATTTGGTGGCTTCTGCCAGTTAACAAAGAAACATCTACAAGAGATAAATTTTCATATTCGTCTATAACTTTATAATCAAGTTCAGCACGCTTTGCGTCTTGCTCTAGTTCTGGGCAAACATAAACTTTGTTATTCTTTTCATCTTTTTTCAAATAATTTACTAAATGCCCTATTCTATTTTTAACCTTACCTTCAACAACAGCAACATAACGCTTATCAAAGCCGTTTTCTCTAATTTGTTCAGACAAACGAGAAGCGGCTTTAGAAGTTCTTGCAAAAACAATTATTCCGCCGGTTGGCCTATCTAACCTATGCACAAGCCCCAAAAACACATTGCCTGGCTTGTTGTATTTTTCTTTTATGTATTGCTTACACATTGTAAGCAAATCTGCATCACCACTCTCATCTGCTTGAGTTGGCACATTTTGCATCTTGTTTACAACTAGTACTTGATTATCTTCATAAAGCACATCAATCAAGTTATTTATCTCCTCTTATCTTTCTTAAAAATGGTGGGATTTTATCGTCGTCATCATCGTCAACACTTATTCTGCTAGAGAAAACTTCGTTATCTTCTTCAGCATCACCCACTTCATCGTTTTCTTCTACATCTTCATCTTCTTCTATATCATCATTAGCTTCTTCATTTTCAGCCTTATTAAATGGGTCAAAAGATGTTATTTGAGATTTTAATTGTTCCTTCTCGCTTAAGTTTTGCTTCTTTTCACCCAAGTCAAATCCAGTTGCAATTATAGTAATTTCAACTTCTTCATGTAAGTCACTATCAATAGATGCACCAAAAATAATGTTACAATTGGGGTCAACAACTTGTTGAACAAGGTTAGCAGCCTCATAAACTTCATCTATAGGCAAATCTACCCCGCCCTTAACATTTAAAAGCACACCTGTTGCACCTTCAATAGTTGTATCAAGTAACGGACTAGAAACAGCACGTTTAACAGCTTCTATTGTCTTGTTTTCGCCTTTAGCCCTACCAATACCCATATGTGCCATACCTTTGTTACGCATAATTGTAGAAACATCAGCAAAATCTAGGTTAATCAAACTTGGATTAACAATTAAATCACTAATACCTTGAATACCTTGTCTTAAAACCTCATCAGCCTCTCGTAAAGATTCTGTAATTGGTGTTCCCTTTGGAGAAATTGCACGCAATTTTTCGTTTGGAATAATAACAAGAGCATCAACATATTTTTTAAGATTTTCTATACCAACTTCAGCATTTTTTTGCTTAAAGTGAGATTCAAACATAAATGGTGTTGTAACAACGCCAATAGTTAAGATGCCTAATTCTTTTGCAATTTGAGCGACAACTGGTGCTGCTCCTGTACCTGTTCCGCCACCCATACCAGCAGTAACAAAAACAAGGTCTGCATCTTTAATTTGGTCTTTAATGGCATCTCTGCTTTCTTCTGCTGCCTTTTTACCTACTTCTGGGTTTGAACCTGCACCCAACCCACGAGTAAGTTTTTCGCCAATTACAATTCTAGTTTCTGCCTTGTTTACTAGCAACGCTTGTTTATCTGTATTAAGTGCTATAAACTGAGCAGATTTAATGCCTGCCGATATCATTCTGTTTACAGAGTTGTTACCGCCACCACCAACTCCTACAACTTTAATTTTTACAACAGGTGGTATATCAAATATAATGTCTTCCATAATTCCCTCCTACAACCTTATACCTAAATTTTCATATTCACACGCCAAATACAACAACCCTAATGATGATGTATAATTTGGCTTATCTAATTGAGCCATATCTGGTACTACAACTTGGACATCTGCATTTATTGCATTAGCCAATATATCTCTAGCACCTTTTATATAACAAAAGCCCCCGCCAGTTATGTAATAAACTGTATCTTCTTTAATTAAATCCTCATTTATTTGCAAACTTTTATATATAGATTTAATTATTTTTGCAATTCTTTGTTTTACCACATTGTTAACAGTTATTGCTGGAACTTCTATAATTTCGTTTTTATTCTTTACCTCATAAAAATCGTTGGCTTGTGGTGTAAATGATAGCACAACTTTTCTTTTTAAGTTTTCTGCCACATCAAATGGTATATTTAACTTTTCCATAATATCTGCTGTTATAAAACCGCCACCAAGAGAAAATTCGTTTAACGCAATAAGTGAACCGTTTTCTACATAACTTACGCTACTTGATATATGCCCTATATCAAATAAAATAGAATTTTCATTTTCTCTATCACTAAACAAATACTTAACTTGAGCAAGTGCACTTGGTATAAAACAATTTACCCTAATGCCCATAATTTTAAGCAAACTTGTAACAATATCAATAAACTTGCGTTCTGCTAAAACATATGCCAACTTACTCTCTATAGAACTTGAGTATTCGCCTACTATATCTATGTAATGTTGTCCATCATCTAAATAAGCACCAACCACATTAGCCGATATAACTTTATGCGTAGTAAACTTTGCAAAATCATCACCTATAAAATATAGTTCATCTAAAACTTTTTGCTTAATTCTAATACGCTTATCAAAGTTTTGCGAAACCGATTTTACTTTTACAATGCAAAATTCTGCTGGAACGCCGACATAAACTTCTTTAATAGTTTTTCCGCACCTTTCTTCTGCTAGCGTTACAACTTGCTTAATTGCTTGACCAAGTTTGTCTAGTTCTAAAAATTCGCCCTGCATATAACCGCCATATTCAACTTCTGCACTAGAAGTTAAATTTAAGCCGTTATCACTTATTCTACCCATTAATAGTTTTAAGTATTGCGAGCCAAAATCTAAAACGATTTTATCTTTATTAAAAAACATTTGCCTTACCACCTAAGTTAAAATAATATAGTCCTCTGCAATAATTTCTTCACCTGCTGAAATCTTTTTAAGTTTTTCAACTCTTTGTATCATATTGTCTGTAACGTTTTCAAATTCAACTTTTTTGTTGCCCGTTTTTAAATGAAAAACCACTTTTTCTATTTTTTGGCTTGTCCCATTAATTGTTCCTTGATTAATGTCAATTTTTTCAAAATACTCGTTAAACAAACTAATCCCTTCGCCAAAAAGTTGAGTTATGTATGTAAACAATTTAGAACAACTATTTAAATATGCAAAATTTATTTTTTGTGCTACTTGTGCTTCTACATCAAAATCTTCTTCATCATAAGCACTACTATCTTCAATATTTTTTTCATTAAAAGTTAATTTTGTTAAATGACTTATTTGTTCGGCATTTGCAACAGAAAGCACTTTAAGTTCACTATCTAAAACATAACTTTTACCTGTTTTATCTGTAAAACATAGCAAATCTATCCTTTCACTGCAATTAATTTTCACAACATCCGGAAAAACAAATTCCACATTATGTACTTTTAATTTAGGGCAAACTTGTTCTGCTTTATCAATTATTTCTTG
>CAVFEO010000023.1:4115-7490 GCA_963621425.1 bacterium
GCCATACGGTATAACGCCCGCACTATTTAACTGTTCAACCACCGAACTTTCACTCATTTCTGTTTTGAACAAAAAGTTAATTTTTGTGCTTTTAACAGACATAACCACAAAAACACAAATAAATAAACAAATAATAACCCCTGCAATTACACAAGTTGTAATAATCTTACCTTTTTTGTTCATATATAACCTACGAAATTAATTTTTGTGCGTTTATACTTTATAAATATAAATACTAGAAAGAGTATACATCATAAAAAATTAAAATGCAAAAAAATAATCAAATTTTACATAAAAAAATGATAATTTATGCCATTTTTACATCACTCTGGTTATATCTGCACCTAAATTTTGTAAATCATATTCAATTTTATCATACCCTCTATCAATATAAGGCACGCCAGAAATTGTTGTATAACCACTAGCACAAAGCCCTGCAATAACAAGCCCAGCGCCTGCGCGCAAATCAGGCGATTGCACTTCTGCACCAAAAAGGTTTTGCCCGCCATTAATAAAAGCCATATTATTTTTAACCTTTATTTTTGCTCCCATTTTAACAAGTTGAGATACATATCCAAGCCGAGATTCAAAGATGTTTTCAATAACAACGCTATTACCTTGTGCTATGCTTTGCATAACTGTAATTTGCGGTTGCATATCAGTAGGAAAATACGGATATGGGTTTGTTTGGATAATAGGAATTGCATGCAATTTTTTGTTTGATGAAATTGTTACCCCTTCATCACTTACCGAAACATTTGCACCAGCACTTGTTAATTTTTCTAGCACATCTTGCAAATATGCGTGATTAATGTTTTTTAAAAAAATTTCCCCGCCACAACAAGCACAAGCAGTTAAATAAGTACCTGCAATAATTCTATCTCCTATTGCCTTGTATGTGCAACTATGCAATAATTTATTTGTGCCAATAATTACAATTTTATCAGTTCCTGCGCCATAAATTTTAGCCCCAGATGCAACTAAAAAATTCTGCAAATCCACAACTTCTGGCTCTTTTGCAGGATTGCATATTGTTGTAACACCTTCTAGCGTGCAAGCAAGCAACATAACATTTTCTGTTACGCCTACACTTGGAAAATCTAAAACTACTTTACCTCCAGAAAACTTTGTTAGTTCTGCATGAATATATCCATGTTTTTCTGTAACTTTAACACCCAACTCTTTAAACGCTTTTAAATGCATATCTATTGGCCTTGCACCAATATTACACCCACCAGGATATGCAAAAACCGCTTTTTTAAGCCGAGCCAAAATAGAACCAAATGTAAAAAAACTACCGCGTATTTTTTGAGCCAACTCGCTAGATAAAACACCACTGTTGATGTTTGTTGAATTTATTATTAATTTATCTTCTTGCTTTGATATTTTTGCGCCAAAAGATAAAAGTAATTCTTGCATTACTCTGCAATCAGAAAAATTTGGTGCATCTTCTATTACAGCAACGCCGTCAATTAATATACTTGCACTCATTATTGGAAGGACTGCATTTTTTGCTGAACTTATTTTAATAGAGCCAAAAAGTTTTTTCCCACCTATAATTTTTAATTTATCCATAAATTATACCTACCTATAAACAAAAACCCCATGCCCCTGAACATATTTATTTGTGCCAATATCCAAAGCACTTTTATATAAATGTGATTTTATCATATCAGGTGTAGCAGAAGGATATTTTTGACAAAAAAGAGCACATACTCCAGCAATTATTGGCGTTGCAACAGAAGTCCCGCTCATCATAGTATAATTCTGCTCTCCGACCCTATGGCTAACTGAAACTATGTTTGTGCCCGGAGCTAAAATGTTGGGTTTTACAATCTTGCTTTTAACATCTCCCCTAGAAGAATATGGCGCTACAGCAATAATACTATCTAGGTTATCAAGTGCACCAACAGTTATTATGTTCTGCGCCCTACCCGGTGATGTTATTGTGTTGTAATTAGGGCCATCATTGCCACCAGCAGAAACTACAACTATTCCGTTATTCCACAAAACATTAGCGCCTTTTGCTAGTGCATCATCGTTAGATGTCGCTTCACACCCAAAACTCATACACACAACACGAATATTATATTTGCGCTTATTTGTTGCCACCCACTGCATTGCTCTAAGAATTACATCACAAGCACCTTCGCCATTTTTATCAAGAGCTTTAACAACAATTAAATCGCATTTTGGTGCCACTCCAGAATATTTACCACAAGATTGTACGCCATTGCCAGCAATAACTCCGCTAACAAATGTTCCGTGCCCGTTATCATCATAAATGCTTTTTATATTTGAAGTGCAATCTTCAAAATGTCTTATTCGCATTTTTGGCAAACAAAAATCAAGAGATGGGGCTATACCTGTATCTATTACAGCAACACTAACCCCTTGCCCAAATATGTTTTGCTTATAAAAATTTTCTGCACTTATAAATTTTTTTGCATTATTTAATTGCATTTTGATATTGCCATTATTAAGTTTTTCATAAAAAATACAATTTTTCTTTAAAATGTTTTCATATTTTTCTTCTAACCTAACAATATGCGCATTTATAAAGTCTAAATTGTCAACAAAACTTACACCTTTATAATTGAATAATTGATTTTTTACGCCATAAACTATGTATGTTTGCATTTTATAACTACAAAACTTCAAGTGCTTGCTTAATTTGAATATACGCCTGTTCCGGCAAAAGATGCTTAATACTATCTAGCATAAAAGATAATTTACCTTTATCAAAAGTCCCGTTTGCTTTTTGGTTTGCGACTTCCTTCATTAAGTTATATCTTAATTCATCTTGCGTCATATTTGCATACTTATTAACTAAATCTTTTGCATCCTTTTGCATCTTTGCTTTTTCTTCATCATTAAAACTGCTTGAATTAACAAAATCTCTAAAATCAGAACTCATAATAACCTCCCGAATTAACTATTTTAATATATGCACGCATATAATTATGTGATAAAACTTTAATGGGAGATTAATTATGGATATATCTTCAATAATAAGCCTTCTTAGTAAATTGTTTACCAACACAAATAGCAACACACAACCAAGTTATCAAGCCCCACCACAACAACAAGAAGCGAACAAAGTTGTAAATGCAAGTTCTTACCCTCAACCATTTAATACGACAAAGCAAGAACAAAATTTAACCAATATGCCAATTTACCCGCAAAGCGAACAAGTGGTAGTTAAGCAAGAGATAAATCAAAGCCCAATAAATAATATTACAAGCATATTATCAAACCCTGAAGCAATTAATTTAATTAAACAAATCATACCATTACTTACATCTTCTAATAATGGCAATTTGCTATCTAATTTATTTACTTCTTTTAATTTAATTTCATCTATGTTTGGCTGCA
>CAVFEO010000023.1:7500-13642 GCA_963621425.1 bacterium
TTATTAGAGTGTGCTTTAATTTTATTTTATTGTAATAAATTAAAATTATATTAAAAAACTTGTAATTTTTATGCAATTATTAATTGTTTTTTATTTTTTTAACAAAAAACAAGAAAAGGCGTTACTTATCATCTTCTTGTTTTTCTTTTTGAATAATGCCGGCATTCATATGCACTTCTATAGTTTCTTCAAAATATTCTTTTAGTGGCTTATGTGATGCTAGTAATATAATCATATTTTGGTTAATAAAATATTCTTTTAAGTATGTAAATATTTCTGCAATTTCATCACTACCTAAAGAAGCAAAAATATTATCTATTAAAAGTATGTTAAGTTTACGCATACTAAGCCTTGCAAGCGCCAATTTTTGTTTTTCAAAATAAGATAACTTCTTTATTTTTTTATCCTTAACTTTTGATAACTTAAAGGCTTCTAATAATTGAGCAATATAATAATCTTCTTCTTCAAAAGGCACAATCTGCCTATTCTTAATTGCATATTTAATATTTTCTAAAACGGTTGTTTTGTCCCCTAAAAAAACTGCTTCCTCTGGCATATATCCAACGCCGAGTTCTTTAGAAAAATCATATTTTTTTATGTCTACATCATTATATGTAATTTCGCCAGTATATTCATCTTCTAGTTTTGCAACGCAACGCAACAAAGTTGACTTGCCTGATGAATTTTCACCTATAACATTATAAACTACATTTTCGCTAAACTCCGCATTTACATCACAAAGAGCATAATAATCTTTTACATACGAAAGGTTTACATTGTGTAATTTAAGCACTTACAATATCCTCCATAGCTTACTTCACAATAGTCTAATATTTTATTTGCGTTTTGTCAAGAAAAATTTATCTTCTCTGTGTTAAATATTATTGCTGAATGTTTGACAATAACTTTTTGTTGTGATAAAATATGCCTATACTAATTTATAGGAGATTTTGATAAACATGGCAGATCTATTTGAGAAATGCAAAAAATTTACAATTGCAAAAGACTTGATGGATGCAGAAATATACCCATACTTCCACTGCTTGCAAACTAAACAAGATACTGAAGTATATATGGAAGGTATTCACGAGTATATGCTAGGTTCTAATAACTATTTAGGCCTTACATCTAACCCGGAAGTTATGCAAGCAAGTATTGATGCAATTAAAAAATATGGTACAGGATGCTCTGGTTCAAGGTTTTTAAATGGTACACTTGATTTGCATCTTGAATTAGAAAAGAAAATAGCAAACTTTTTAGGTAAGGAAGATTGTATGACTTTTAGTACAGGCTTTCAATCTAACCTAGGAATTATTAGTGCAATTGCTGCGCACGGCGACTATATTATTGGAGATAAAGAAAACCATGCAAGTATTTATGATGGTTGCAAATTAAGTTATGCAAAACTTCTTCGTTACAACCATAGCGATATGGAAGATTTAGAACGCGTTTTAGCCTCTATTCCTCTAGATGCCGGCAAACTTATTGTAACTGATGGTGTGTTCAGTATGGGTGGCGATATTTGCAAATTGCCAGAAATTGTTAAACTAGCAGAAAAATATCATGCAAGAATTATGATTGATGATGCTCATGGTCTTGGTGTTATTGGTGAAGGCGGCAGGGGAACTGCATCTTATTACGGTTTAACTGACAAAGTTGATATTTTAATGAGTACATTTAGTAAAAGCCTTGCAAGCCTTGGCGGTTATATGTGCGCTAGCAAAGAAGTTGTTAACTATGTACGACACAACTCTCGTCCATTTATCTTCTCTGCTTCTATGCCACCAGCAAACATTGCTGCAGCATTAAAGGCTTTAGAAATTTTAATTCGTGAGCCTGAAAGACCTGCTAAATTAATGAAACTTGCTGATTACTATCGTGCTGGATTAAAGAAGCGTGGAATTGATTACAGAGAAAGCCAAGCCCCTATTGTTCCAATTAATACATATACAGATTACGACACTTTTGCAATTTGTAAAAAGTTATTTGAAAATGGTGTTTATGTTAACCCTGTTGTTTCACCTGCTGTTGCACCAGGAGATTGTATTATCCGTTCTAGTTTAATGGCTACATTAACCGAAGAACAACTTGATAAAGCAATGGATATTATTAAGGCAACTCTTGATGAATATTGGTCTACACATAAAAAACCAGAAGGTAAATAAAAAAATTAGGTAACCACTCAGGTTACCTTTTTTCTTACAAATATTACCATATTTATACTTACATATAAATGGTAAAACTGCTTATAATAATACTGCAATATATTGCAAAATCAAAAGCATATTTTAGGAGGATAAAATGGCTACAACAAATAAAACAACAAACAAAACATCATCTTCTAGCACAAGAAGAACATCTAAAAAAGGTGATTGTGGTTGCAATAAATGCTCTGCAACATCAAAGGCGCACACAAGTGCAAAGGCACAAGTAAGCGCTCGCGCTAAAGCAACAAGTTCTGCATCTAATAAAACAACAAACAAAACATCTAGCAGAACTAAAACCACTACAACAAATTGTCATTAAAAATAAAAAATGGACTAACTAAATGTTAGCCCTTTTTTTGTTTATTTAATTAATACCATACAAGCAAGTAATGCAACGCCAGCGCATACTACAAAAACGCCAATACCAAACCAAATTCCATATGCTCTATCATTTTTTTCTATAGTTTTAGTCTTGCGTACAAACCTTGCAAAATCCTTTGCCGTGCACATTAGAGCAATACCTAAAGCAATGCAAATAACACCTAAAATACCATAAACACTACCAAAAATATCCCAAACATTTCTTAAAATAATATCCATTTTATTAATGCTCCTTACATATATAAAAATATAAAAATTCTATAATACAATTAATATATCATATCAAAAACAAAAAGTCAATATTTATTTTATAAATCTTTTATGTTAACAAAAGTAAAAAACACAGAATATTATATACTAGCCAATTTTGGCATATTTTATTTTGGAGGGAAAATGAGAAAATTTTCAACAATATGTTGTTCACTTATGTTAATGATTTCTTTTTTGTTTTTAACAACAGCGTGCAACGATAACAAAAATGATAACAAAATTAGATTAAATGAAGTTACTCATAGTATTTTTTACGCCCCACTATATGTGGCAATGGAAAAAGGCTTTTTTGCTGATTACGGCTTAGAAATTGAACTAACCAATGGCGGTGGCGCAGACAAAAGTATGAGTGCGTTACTATCTGGCGAAGCAGATATTGGTTTGTTTGGACCAGAAGCAACAATTTACACGAGCAAACAATCATCTACCGATGCACCAGTAGTCTTTGGTCAACTAACCAAACGAGATGGTTCTTTTATTGTAAGCAAAACCAAAATTGAAAACTTTACTTGGGAAAACTTACGCGGTAAAGAAATAATTGGCGGAAGGCGTGGTGGCGTGCCTGCTATGGTTCTTGAATATGGTATGAAGCAAGGCGGGTTGCACCCTGGAGATGCTTTAAGCGAAACTGTGGATACAATACTTAACCTTGATGTTCAATTCAACTTAGTCGCATCAACCTTTGACTCTCGTTCTGGCGATATTTTCTGCACTATGTTTGAACCAACCGCAAGTGAATTTAACGATTCTAACCGTGGATACAGCGTTGCAAGCGTTGGTGCATTAACTGGCGAAATACCCTATACCGCATTTAGTGCAAAACAAAGTTTTTTAAAAAATAATAAAGAAAAAGCAACTAAATTTTTATCTGCTATAGTTAAAGCATATAATTACATCAAAACAGAAAAATTAGATACCGTTGCAACTTGTCTTGTAAAACAATTTCCATCAACAAGCAAAGAAAGTATATCTAAAGCACTAAAATCTTATTTAGATATTGATGCTTGGTGTGAAACCCCTGTTATGAAACAATCTGCTTTAGATGCTCTTCAAACAGTTATAATTAGCGCTGGAGAACTTGATGCTAAAGTTGATTTTAACAAAGTTGTTGATAACTCAATAGCCGAAGAAGTTATGAAAAGTTTTGCTAAATAAATAAAAAACACTCGCAAAGAGTGTCTTTTTATTAACCAATTTCACGCTTCTTTTCTTCTTTTTTATCGCTAATTTTTTCTTTTATGGTCTTTTTCATCCCCATCTTTTTAAGTGCACGCTTTAGGTGAACTTTGCCTTCTTTACCGATAATAAGCCTTACCATATTAGTTCTGTGAGCAAACATAACAAGAGCAAACAATATTAGAATTAAAATGTGAGCAAATAATGATGCCGGCGGAGCAAATATTCTAAACAATTGCAAAAATGGCGGATTAAGTGCTTCTAATGTACACATAACTGTTAAGAACAAAAGTGAAGCAACTGCACCATAATCAAAAAAGTAAAGGTAAACAAATGCTAAAATAAAGCAAACTACAGACCAAAATGGGTTTGCTACAAGTATAACGCCAAAGGCACATGCCATACCCTTTCCGCCTTTAAACTTTCTAAGCACAGGATACATATGTCCGAACACGCACATAACACCAACAAGGTATAAAGCCTCTGTTCCAAAGTTGTAAGGAGCAAAAGTAAAATATGCTATAAGTGATGGAATACCGGCCTTTAAGGCATCACATATAAGTGTTAATATACCCATTTTAAAGCCATAATTTCTAAGCATATTCATTGTGCCGGGGTTACCACTACCCATTTGAGTTATATTTTTTTCTTGAGTTCTAGAAAAAATAATTGCGAAGAAAATGTTACCAATAAAATATGCTACTATGCAATAAATTACAAGTAAAACAATAGCACCAGTAGTCAATTATTAATCCTCCTTTTCCCCTTTTGTTCTAAAAATCAATTTAATTGGTGTGCCTGAAAAATCAAAAGCATCTCTTAATTTACCCTCCAAATATCGTTCATATACGGGAGAAACAAGTGCCTTGTCATTGCAAAAGAACACTATTGTTGGTGGGCAAACAGCAACTTGTGAGCAGTAAGAAATTTTTAACCTTCTGCCATTGTATACAGGAGGAGGATAAGAACCAATTGCATCTCCTACAACCTCATTTAATACACCCATAGTAACATGCCTATTAGCATTTTCAAACGCCTTAATAACTTCTGGCATAATGGTATTTAACCTTTGACCAGTTTTTGCAGAAATATACAAACTTTTCACATAACTAATAAATGCAAAATCTAGTTTAAGTTGCTTTTCAAAATCTTGCATAGAATTGTGAACTTTATCAATTAAATCCCATTTATTAA
Source organism: bacterium (assembly GCA_963621425.1). Classification (GTDB taxonomy): domain Bacteria; phylum Bacillota; class Clostridia; order Christensenellales; family UBA1242; genus CASFBJ01. Next base: position 12,729 of record CAVFEO010000023.1, read on the forward strand.
ATATTAGCACGCATGGTTTACCCTCATCAGCAATAAAAGAAGCTATTTTTTGGTCTTGGTCAGAAAGTCCAATACTTGCATCCACCATAAAAATAACAACATCCGCTCTCCTTACGCTTTCTAGTGTTCTAAAAACAGAATAACTTTCTATTGTATCTGCTTCAATTTGGCTCTTTTTTCGCATACCTGCTGTATCAATTAATGTGTATGTTTTGCCGTCATAGTTAAATGGGATTTCTATGCTATCTCTAGTTGTCCCCGCAACAGAAGAAACAACCATTCTGTCTTTACCAAGTAGCCTATTTGTAAGAGATGATTTACCAGCGTTAGGCTTACCAACAATTGCAATTTTTAAACTTTGCTCTTCATCTTCACTTTCAACTATTGTTGTTAATTTATTTACAACTTCATCTAGCAAATCGCCAATACCTTTTCCATGTTCACTAGAAATTGCTATTGGGTCACCTAAATTAAGAGCGTAAAAATCAAAAGTTTTTTCAATGCTATAGTTATCAAGTTTATTTACAGCAAGCACAATTGGCTTACCGCTTTTGCGTAAATAATCTGCAACATCGTGGTCTTGGTTTGTAATACCCTCTTTACCATCAACCATAAAAATAATAACTTCAGCAAGATCTACTGCAACTTGTGCTTGACTTTGAATATTTTCATTTAATTCATCTTTAGCATCGAAATCAAGTCCACCAGTATCTACAAGAGTGAACACTTTATTGCACCACTCTGCATCACCATAAATTCTATCTCTTGTTACGCCAGGCATATCTTTAACAATACTAATTTTTCTGCCACATACTTTATTGAAAAAAGTACTTTTGCCAACATTTGGTTTACCAACAATAGCAACAAGTGGTTTTTTCATAAAACTGCCCCTCCTTATACTTAATATGTAAAGT
>CAVFEO010000024.1:0-8955 GCA_963621425.1 bacterium
ATATCAAACACTGTAAGGTGGTTTATGCACAAAAGTTTAAGGTGGATATGTTTAGTTGTAATTTTAATAATTAGCACGGCACTTATTGGGCTGGGCTTTTTGTGTTTTTCACCTAAAACAGACATTGCTTTAACCGTTAGTGATAATTTTAAAGAATTTTCTCAAAGTATTAACCAAAGACTTATGGGACAAGATTTAACTCAATTTGAAGATAAAGAAATTTCTACATCATCACTGGTTTATGAAGATAACACTTACTATATATCAAGTTCTGAATTTGCCTCACTTACTGGTGCCAGTGTGGAAGAAGTGGATAACTCTTATATACTAAATTATCAAGAAGACAATTTAGAACTTAACAAAAACAATTATGCTGTAAAACTTAACAGCGAATATTTAATGTTTACACATACGCCAAAAGTTATGCAAGATGGCTTATATGTTCCGCTTAAAGAAGTTGCAAGTGTTCTTGGCTATGATGTTAGCGAAAAATCTAATTGTGTAGTGCTTTCTAGACCATACCAAATGAAAAGGTTAATTGTTAAAAGCAATTCCGCACTAGATGACATGGGCGCAATTTGGAAGGTTGAAGACTACAAAGATTATCACATATTTGAATACGCAACAGAAGCACAAACAAAATATGCGTACGATTATTTTAGCAAAGCAGAAAATGTTACTTGCGTTATGGTGGATACATTAGTTAAGGTAGAAGAAAACGAGGATGAAATTGTTGATGTGTACGGCATGAACGATAATTTTTCTTATAAAACTTGGGGCGCAAGTGTGCTTGGTGTTCAAGATTATTCAACACACATTTTAAGCGGTACAACAGAGAGTGCTTTGCCTCAGGTTGAAGTTGCCGTTCTAGATTCTGGTATAGATACAGACCACCCTTGGTTTAATGGTCGCATAGTAAGTGGCGGGAAAAACTTTTCTAGTACACCGGGGGAAGGGGCGGAATATGAAGATGCTCACGGCCACGGAACCCATGTTTCTGGAACTATTTGTGATTTAACCCTTGCAAATGTAAAAATAATTCCAATTAAAGTTGTTGGCGATAGCGGAACAGGAACTGCTCTTCAAACATTAAATGGAATTGAATATGTAATAAATTTAAAAAACACTCACCCAAATTTAAAAGTGATTAATATGAGCTTGGGTTGCGCTGGTATTAGTGTGGGAACGCAATCTCACAATGCGTTTGTTAAGGCAATTAATTCTGCTTATGATGCTGGAATTTTGTCTGTTGTTGCCTCTGGTAACGAAAGTAACAATGCAAGCACATCGGCACCAGCAAATGTAGAAAAAGCCATAACAGTATCTGCTGTTGGCGTAAAGTCTTCAACTTTTTTAGAACAAGCATATTATTCAAATTTTGGCAACAGTGTAGATTATTGTGCGCCAGGTTCTTCAATAGTTAGTGCTAAATTAGGCGGTGGAACAACAACTAAATCTGGTACAAGTATGGCTACTCCTCATATTGCAGGAGCAATTGCTCTACTTTTTTCAAACCCAAACAAAAATTATTCACTAGCAGATATAGAACAAACATTACAAGCAAATAGTATAGACCTTGGCAGAAGCGGTAAAGATGATATTTATGGTTATGGGCTAGTTAATTTAACTTATGCTTATGCAGATATTTTGTCTGAAGGCGTAGTATTTAATTATGATGCCGGGACCTACGAATCGGCTATTCAGTTGCAATTATCTAGCATTAATGCTCAGGCACAAATATATTATTCATCTACTAGTTCTATAGATGTAATGTATCCGGTTTCATCTATTCCTAATATGGGGGCAACTCAGTATACAGGTGAGATTTCTTTAAGTCAAACGCAAACTTTACAAGTGCGTGCCTTTATTGTCTCTAGTGGAGAAGTTGTTGCTGTAAGTCCTTTTTATACAAAAAACTATATAGTTGGAGATGGTTATAGAGAACAGGATTTTGTTATAGATGAAAATGGCAAAATAACTAAATATACGGGTAGTGCGGTTAATCTTGTTATACCAGAGGAGATTTATGACACACAGGTAAAAAGTATTGGCGACGGCGTGTTTTTAAAAAATAATACAATAAAACGGGTTTATCTACCAGAAAGTGTTAAAAATATTGGCTTTTCTGCATTTTGCAGTTCATCATTAGAGTATATTTATGCACCTGGTGTTGTTAGCTTAAATATGTATTCTTTTATGGGGTGTGTAAACTTAACAACAGTAGATAATTCAACATTTCCAAATCTTAAAGAAATAAGAGATTATGCTTTTGCTGAATGTGTTAATTTGGGGCAAGTTGCGCTAAATTCTGTTGAGGAGATTGGTGATGGGGCTTTTCAAATGCCGTCTGCAAGTTATGTTGGGAAATACGCGTTAACGCAAGGTGCACCAAACTTAATTTCAGTTTCTATGCCGAATGTAATAACTGTGAAAGATAATGCGTTTGCAGGATGTTCTAGTTTACTTATAGCGGATATGGGTAAAGTTCAATATGTTGGAGATTATGCTTTTCAAAATGCCACAAACTTAACGCAAATAAGTATGCCTAATTGCCTAAGAATTGCACCATACGCATTTACCAATTGTACGCATTTAACAGCAATTGATTTACACAATTTAGAATATGTTGGGGCTCACTCTTTTGAAAATACTGCATTATCGGGTATGGTTTATTTACCAAATGTTCAAATAATTTCTTCTTATGCTTTTGCAAATAATAGTGGCATAACCCAGTTATATGCGCCAAAGGTTTACGGAATATATAATTGTGCTTTTATTAATTGTACAAATTTACAAGCAATAGATATTTCAATGGCAAACTTTATTGGCGTGAGAGCGTTTTATAATTGTGATGTAAGAAATGTTCTTTTATATTATATATATGAAATTCAAAGTGAGGCTTTTGGAAAGAATTACAATGTAACAGAAATATTTTTAGCAGATAGTTGTGCGTACGCTTCACCAGATAGTTTTGAAGACTCTTCAACTTGTGAGTTTAAAGGAGATCAGGGAGATAATTTAGATTTTTTAAAAAATAAAAGTTATAATGTGATAAATACGAGAACATATGGAATTAATGCGTCGGGATATTTGGATATAAGTAGGAGTTCAAATTATACAAACACTGCTTTTAAAAGTTCTGATATTGTTGTTGTAGAGCCATATGCTTTTGCAGGGGCACAGAATTTAAAAGTCCTTGTTTTAGATAATGCTTTACGCATAGAAGAAGGAGCCTTTTGTGACTGCCCAAACTTAGAGAGTGTATATATACCTAAAATTAAATATTTAGGTAAAAAAGCTTTTTATAACTGCCCTAATTTAAAATATATAAAATTAGAAAATGATGTTCAGTATATTGGTGAAAAGGCTATTGGATATATAGATAATAGTGGCGTTGATGTTGTTGACGCAAATTTTAAGATATGCTTTGGGGATAATAACGTTGTTAATCAGTACATACAAAATAATGGCATATCGTCTGAAACATATAACATAAATCATTACTTTACGTTTTATTCAGACTTGAATCCTGATTCTGGTAAGTCTGAAATTGTACTTTCACAAGTTAATTTGTTAAATAATAGAAAAATGTTTAGGGTTCCAGAGCACTTAGAATCTAGCCCAAATGAAATAATTTTTTCATTTACCAATGATGCGTTTAAATATGCAGAATTTTTAGAAGAAATTATTTTGCCAAAAACTATTACAAAACTAACTGGTAGCGTGTTTAAGAATTGTGAAAGTTTGCGTAAAATAAATTTAGATTATATCACAAGTATAACAAATGATAGTGAAGACGCTGTTTTTGAAAATTGTAATTCTATAGAGGTTATAAATTTTCCAAATTTAACTGGAACCGTAGATATAGATAAAATAGTGCATAATTGTTCATCTCTTAAATATCTTATTTTACCAAAAGTTGAATATATAGAAAACTTTACGCCTGGTGAGTTTGATACTTATACTATTATTCTTGGGTCAGAGTTTAAAGGGTATGCAGAAGAACAACAACAAATTACAAATTGCAAAATTGGCATAGATGTTGGTAGAGGTAATTCCATTGTTAACAACTTTGCTAATGCTATTGGTTGCTCTAAAAAAGGTGGGTTGTCGTTTTACGAAGGAATAACGGCAAAAACTACAGGGTATAAGATTTATAATACTATTAATGTTTGGACTTATAAAAATTTTACAGGTAAGTATGTTGAGATTCGGGGCTGGTGGGGAGCCGCTAGTAAATTTTTTGCTGAGGAGGTTAGAAGTGGTTTAGCAAACTTTAGATGGTTTGTTGGCTCCACAAGTGATAAGTCTCAAATGCAAGAATTGTATGGATATAATGTGGATAATTTACACCTTTACCAATCGTTATATCCTGGCACTTGTTATGTTTATGCAAAAACAACTGCATGGGATGGAGTATCTTGCGAATCAAACATTGTAGAAGTCTCTTGGGAAGGGCGTCAAGAATACACAATAAATGCAAACGCTAGTGAAGGTGGAACAATTTCTCCAAGTGGTAATGTTATTGTGTATAGCAATGATAATAAAACATTTACCATTACGCCAAATGAAGGATATAAAATAAGCAAACTTATAATTGACGGGGTGGATGTAACTAGCGGAGATTTAAGTTCATACACATTTAGTGGCGTACTATCAAACCACACAATTTATGCCGTGTTTGAAAAAATTATGTTCACGGTTACTGTAACTTATACAGAAGGCGGAAGCGTAACCCCAAGCGGAACAATAGAAGTTGCGTATGGTGACCCATTAACAATTCATATTGTTGCAAATTCTGGATACAGATTTGCAAAAAAACTTATAAATGGCGTGGAATATGTGGCTACACCAGATCTTTATTATGATTGGCAACATGTTTTTGAGTCCATTACATCAAACTACACCTTGCATTATGTTTTCGTTCCAGATAAATACATCATTCAAATATCTTGCTCGCAAGGCGGAAGCGTAACTCCAAACGGAACACTAGAGGTTAACCGTGGGGAAGATGTAATTGTTTCTATTACTGTTGATGCTGGGTATGAAATAACTAGCGTGCTATATGATGACCAAACAGCAATGCTTGATAGTGAACTTAAATTTAGCATTTTAAATATAGGGGCTAACCACACGCTATATGTAGAGTTTGCACGCATTTCAAGGGCGGGTTACACTGTTAACATTTATACAGAATTGCTAAATGGTACGGTTAGAGATTATTATTATAATGGCTCGTATTATAGATTATATTATTCAACACTTCTTTATGGCGAAGTGGATGCTCAAACAAATATTTCGGCACCTGAGATGCGGGGCTTTACATACTTGCAATTTGAACAGCAAACAATTTCTTATGACGGTTCTACTACTATATCTATATATTATAAGCGTAACTTGTATAAAGTGAATGCTCAGGCGGGTAGTGGCGTAAGCGGAATTGTTGTTTATGGTGGCGGAAAGTACAATGCAGAATATTACAAGTTTGGCGAAAGTGTGCAAGTTAGGGCAATTGTAAGCGAGGGATATAAGTTTAATGCTTGGTCTAGCACATATGCCGGTGTAACAGATAGGCAAAACGCAACAATTAATTTTGAAATGCCTTATTTTGAGGTTGCTCTTGTTGCTTCTGCGGTGCCTTTGCAATACAAAATAAATGTATCTTATAGCAATTATGGCGTAATTTCTGGCGAAAGCACTATTAATTATGGCGATGATGCAACATTTGAAATTATCCCTAATGATAGATGTTATTTAGATAGCCTTTGGGTAGATGATGTTAAAGTGGATAAGGCAACATCTTATACATTTAATAATGTGCAATCAAACCACACACTATATGCTAGTTTTAAAACATATATGTATAAAATTTCTGTTCAAACAGATGGCAACGGGCATGTGCTTTCTAGATATGATTTAGATAATGTTGTAGTAGGGGATAATGTAGAATTTAAAGTTTACCCAATGCAAGGTTACGAACTAGATTTAATTAAGGTTAATGGCGAATATGTGCCTGTTAAAGATAATGCCTTTGTTTTGCAAAATGTTGATGGCGATAAGTTAATAGAAGCATCTTTTAAAGAAGTTAAGGAAGACGCTAAAGATGAGGGCGAAAAGAACTCTAATAACGCTAAAAAGACGGGCGCTGAAGATAATGTAGATGCAACTTCTGTTTATATTGCGTCTAGTTTAGGTTTATTAATTTTTGGCACAATGATATTCTATTTGGTTAAGGTAATTATGCGCAAAACACATAGAAGCAAAAAAATAAAAAAAGTGAAAGATAAAAAAGAAAATAATAAAGAAGATGATATCTATTAATTGATAACGCAAAGGAGAAAAGTTATGTACAATTCTAAAATCATGAAAAGAAGAACTGCAGATTTAGGGGAGAATAATAAAAAAGAAACCGAAAATGAAAAGGCTGAACCTAAACGAGGTGATGCTAAAACTTGATGATAACAATTTTGCACAAATTATGAAGTTAAAAATTACGGATTATATTTTTGCTTCTTTAATTGATGGCGTTATGGTAATTAATTATGTTACGCCAAAACTTGCTAGCAACATTTTAGGTGGTAAAAAACTTGCTAGTTTTGATGTGCTAAATGATGTTCTATTTAGTGAAGATTATAAAAAAGTAGCAAACATTGCATCAATGTATAATAAAGATAAAGGCATGGAAGCAATAGATGCTAATATTAAAGGTAATAATTATAAAATATTTACTATAAAATAATGGCAAAATTATAATGGGCTTACAAAAATTAGATGATGAAAAAATATATAAAGGAGATTAAATATGGAAAATCAAGAAAAGAAATGTGTTTATGATTTTAGTGTGCAAAAACAAAACGGAGAAATGGAAAGTTTAAAAAAATATCAAGGTAAAGTGTTGCTTATTGTAAACACTGCAACAAAGTGCGGTTTTACACCACAATATGATGCTTTAGAAAAAATGTATGAAGAATTATCTAGCCAAGGGTTTGAAGTGCTAGATTTTCCGTGTAATCAGTTTTTTAAACAAGCACCGGGAACAGATGAAGAAATTAATTCTTTTTGTGCACTAAAGTTTAATACAAAATTTACAAGATACAAAAAAATTGATGTTAGAGGAGAAAATGCAGAACCTCTTTATAAGTGGCTTATTACCCAAAATGAAAAAGGTAAAGCACAGGCAATTAAATGGAACTTTACAAAGTTTTTAATTAATCGCAGTGGGGAAGTTGTTGCTCGTTTTGCTCCAACAGATAAACCAGAAGACTTTATAGATAAAGTTAAAGAAGAACTAAACAAGATGTAAAGTTTATAAGGGTGTAAAAAATAATTTTAATTCAAATGTAAAAATTAAAATTAAAAACACATAAAATTAAATTTTTCATTAAAATAGCGGTTTAAATTTATTTTTAAAAGGATATGGGTGGTAAAATGAACAAAGGCATTATAATTTATTTTTCTAGGGCGGACGAAAATTATTCTGTTGGCTATATCACAAAAGGCAACACAGAAGTCGTTGCAGAATATATAAGAGATATAACTAAAGCAGATATGTTTAAGGTAGAACGCAAAGTTCCGTACGCTAAAGATTACAACACTTGCATTAAGCAAGCGCAAGATGAACAAAGAAGAGGAGAAAGACCAGAACTTAAACAAATGCTTAACAGCATAGAAGATTATAATGTTGTATTTGTTGGTTCACCAATTTATTGGGGAACAATGCCAAATCCGCTTTTAACTCAGTTAGAAAAGTTAAATTGGCAAGGAAAAACTGTTATGCCGTTTACAACTCACGAAGGTAGTGGGCTTGGTAATGTTGTTGCAGATTTAAAAAACATCTGCAAGGGGGCAACCGTTTTAAACGGGCTTGCAATAACCGGTTCTGCCGTTAAGGGGAGTAAAGATAAAGTACAAAATTGGATAAAACAAAATTTGTAAAAAGGCTTGTTGTTGCAAGCTTTTTTATTTAGTTGTCAACATTTATATTTTTCTTGACAAACTAAATTAAAATTGTTATTCTAAATTAGCAAAAATATTTGTGTGCTGATGTGGCTCAGTCGGTAGAGCACCACCTTGGTAAAACAAAAACAGCACTTTTTAACCACTCAAATTCACCGCAAAAATCATTCAAAAAACAGCATTTGCTGGTGTGGCTCAGCGGTAGAGCACCACCTTGGTAAGGTGGGGGTCACGGGTCCGATTCCCGTCACCAGCTCCATTAAATAAAAGTCGCTAAAACGCCGATAAATAAAGGCTTTTAGCGATTTTTTATTTTCAAATTTTTAGGGCACGACTCTTTGCAAAAAATACATTAGGTACACAAAAATCGCATAAAAAAAGACCGAAAATTGAGTTCTCCAACTTTCGGCCTAATTCTCTCTAAAACTGCCTAAAACTACTACATTAGGTACATTTAGGTACACAAATTGCTTAATTTATATTGTAATAAAAAAGACTGAAGTTAATCAGTCTTTTTAGTTTACCCATACATATTGTGTTTTTAATTTATTATATTGGTTATATCCTATAATTTTGTCATGCTGTAATCTTCCAACAATAATAGAAGGTAATATATCCATTTGCTTTGCTGCTTCAATTATTGATTCCATTGATATAGTGGAATTAATTAAGTTATTATATATTGTTCTGTCAATTAAATTTTCTGTTGCAAATTTATCCGCAAGCCTCTCCACTTCTGTGTTATTTGATTCATAATCTATATAAAATTTATCAATTTTACTTGTAAATAAATGTCCTAGTTCATGAAATAAAGTAAACCAAAATTTATCAGCATCTTTACCTCTAATAGTTAAACATATATTAATTCCATTATTTGATTTTTTTATTAGACCATTAACAGGAGCCCCTTGAATATTCTTTAAAACAACGATCGAAATCCCCAATTCAGAAAAATATGATTGTAATTTTTCAATAAATACATTCGGATTCTCTTTAGAT
>CAVFEO010000024.1:9078-13628 GCA_963621425.1 bacterium
TTTTCTAATTTCTTTAATATCTTTTAGAATTATATCTTTATTAATTTCGCGATATTCTTTTATTTCTATTTTTTCGGATAATATATCACACATTCTTAACCAGCAAGCTAATGCCAAATCATTTATTTTAACTTTATCGCTTATCCTATATGCACCATTTACTTGCAACAACTTTCCAACTTGGAGCAAACTATTAATCTTTAAAAATTTTCTCAAGTTGAGAACACCCTCTGTAACATCTGAACATTCTTCAACCCAATTATCACCAACAAGAAACTTATAAATGTTTTTATTGTCTTTAAAATATTGAATTTCTTCCTGCGATACCGATTCTTTAATTCTTAATTTTTCTATTTGCTCATTATAAATATTTTGTAAATTATTCCAGAAAGAAGCTTTTAAATTAAATACATTTTCCAGCTTTACAGCTAGAGCATTACTAATAGGTTTTAAGCCCTTAATTATCTCATTTATGTGTTTAGGAGTACAAGAAAGTCTAACTGATAATTCTTTTTGTGTCATTGAATTAACTTCTAGTAGCTCTGCCAATGTTTCTCCTGGATGAGATATCAAATTAAGGGATAATCCATTCATACTTATCTCCATGATAATCAACGACTCCTTTTATTTCAATTTCCTTCAGTTTAAATACATCAAGTACATCTCGACTTTTTTGAGATATGCCAGTTTCTAATATCAGTCTTAAATTTCCCGTGATAGAAACAGCGATACATGAATCGAGGTCTCCTTTTAAAAAATGAGGACCACCTAATTTTGAACCAAAAAGTTCAAAAACATTCTCGTAAGACATCAATTCAGCCATTCGTTTCTGTAATCTTTTGGCAAATTCATTACCATGTTTTTTAGCAATCTTAGCATAATCCTCAAAAAACTCTTGCACTTTTATGTTAGATGCAAAAAGTTTCATACTACCTCGATTAACCAAGTTGGTTAATAATATTATAATAATATATGCAAAAAATGTCAATATATTTTCTACATTTCAAAATCTTTTTCTCGTTTTTTCTTACGTTCTTTGCGTTCTTCGAGAAGTTTTGTGAGAATTTCATCAAACTCGTCATCGTCCATATCTGCAACAAACTCATCTTTGCGCTGTTCAAGAATTTCTTCTCGCTTTTTATCGTTTAAAAGCATTTGGTTTTCTTTAACTCTTTCATTAAACTTGTCAGTTGTCTGGCGGATATATTCGCTATCAACAGAGTTATAAACAGTGATTGTTGTTTTAACGTCACGATGACCTAAAAGTTGTTGTATTACTTTTGGGTTTTCGTTCATTTCAAAAAGCATATTTGAAAATGTATGGCGGAGTCTGTGAAAATGAATATTATAATTAGTTAATTTATGTCGTTTCTTCCAACCATCAAAGATTTTGCGACTACCAAAATATGTTCTTACACTTCCATCATCATTTGCAAAAATAAAGGCATTTTTAGCGGTTAAATCAGCCGTAACATCTGGATTTGTATTTTGTCTTTCAATTTGTTTTTCTCGCCAGCGTTGGAGCGTTTCAACAACAATGTCTGCAATTGGAATTTCACGCACACTGCAAGCAGTTTTTGTGTCTGCAATGACTGTTACACGGCTTATTACTTTGCCATCGTTATTAAACTTTGGGATTTGAGTAATTGCACGTTCTACTTTTAGCGTCTTGTTTTCAAAATTTACATTTTCCCATTTAAGTGCCAAAGCTTCACCAATTCGAAGTCCGCCAAACATCAAACAAATGCAAAGCGGTTTAATAAAATTACCATCATCTTTCGCAAGTGCTTCCAAAAATTTTACGCGTATCTCGGGAGTGAGCGCCTTATATTTATCGCTGTTAGTATGAACTTTATCGTGAGCCCTAACCTTAACTTTGTAGACTGGATTTTGCGTTACCCATTTGTTGTCTATGGCGTACTCAAAAAATTGGGCGAGCAAATGTTTGTTCTTTTTTATTGTGTTGACGCTGTAATCTTGGTCAATCATATTGTTCATCACTTTTTGCACAACATAGGTGTCGACCTCGTAAATTTTCATATTGCCAATTTGTGGTTGAATGTGCAATTTAAAATTTCGAATAATACCTTCAAAAGTTCGGGGTGTTACTGCTGACTTTTTAAATACCATAAGCCACTCGTTCATAAGTTCACCAAAAGTTTGTCCTTCAATCATTTCATAAGAATTGCTTCGAATTCTACCACTGATTTCAAGCAACTTTTTTGAAACTTCCGCTCGAGTTCGTCCATACACAACTTTTTTAATTTGTTTGCCATTTTCATCAACTCCAGTGGTAATGCTCCCAACCCAGCGATTGTCACTGCTACGTCTAAAAATACTGCCTTCATTGTTTGCACCACGTGTTTTAGTTAAAACTTTATTCTTAGCCATTTTGCACCTCGCTTTGGTTGTTGTTTAGTGTTAGCCAAGTTACAAAATTAAGCACACTCACAACTTGTCGTTTGCCAACTTTTGTTGTTGGAAAAGATTTGCTTCTGAGTAAGTTCCTAACATTATCTCTGCCAAGTCCAGTGATTTTTATTAGGTCTTCGCAATCCAAAAAATCTTTATCATATTTAGTTGAAATTCGGTCAACTTCCGATTGTATTAAGTTGTTTAAATTTAGATTTGTATTGTTTAAATTCATAGTTTAATATTCCTTTTGTTTGTAATTTTTTTCTTTCTACAATCTCTTTCTAAATCTAAATCTATTAAAATCTATCCGCTATTAAAGCATAATAGAAGTGGTAGGTTACTACCATAAAAATAAAGTGGGTTTCACATTTGTAATTTGTTAAGGGAGATGACTCAAAAATGATGCTTTTTTATTTTTTGGCTGAATCGTAAAAATACCAGTATTTTAAAGGCTTTCAAGCACTTAAAAAGTCATTTTGAGCCAATCTCTTATCCTGCTCGTTAAAATAAATGCCATTCTTCCTCTAAATTTCAATGCATAATTACATCTTTCATCACTTTTCATAATCCTTCATAATTTTAAAAATATTTTTATTCCTATTAGAACTTGCATAAATGTTGATTTTGAAATAAGTGTTAAAGTTGTTTAATTAGTCCATATTTGCCCAATCCTCCTTTTGATGATAATTTATCTATCTATACTATTTTCTCGTCATAATGGCTTAATTTTGTCTTTACACCTCCTTTTATAAATTTCTCACAACAAAAAAAGAAACCACAAATTTGATTTCTTGATTGTTCATCTTTCTAAAACCATTGGCATAAAATTTTGCAATCACAACTCTATAAACCATGCCAGCACTCAAAATTCTTTTCTTTATTAAATTTTCTTTTCTTCTAACAATTAAAGAATAATTAAAAATTATATTTATAAATAATATGGGAGTGGGAAGTGGGTGACACTCTTTCTTGTTAGAGATATTTGATTGTTTAAGTAATTTGCTTTTTAACAACACCAGCATATTTTTTTATTTGTAAGAGAACTATAATGCCTTTCAAAAAAATTCCCCTCTATAATGTTAACCACTTGATATTCAAAATCGTTAACCCCTTTTGAGCCGTTTTTTCAAAAAAAGTTTAAAAAACTTAAAATTTTTTTATACCTCTCTATAATGTTAACCAATCGAATTTTCAAATCGTGACCCACTTTTTGCTACTTTTTGAAAAATTTCTTTAAAAAATAAAAATCTTTTGTTAAAATTCATATTTTCTATTGATGCAACAAACAAACACCCAATCAATTAAGATTGGGTGTTTTATCTGTTTATTTCAATGCACGATACATTTGATCAATACATTTCTTTTTTTGTTCCATATTAGGGTGGACATAGAGATTCAATGTCGTGCTTATGTTTGAATGCCCTAGTATAACACTGACTGTCTTGTAATCACATTTACTTTCTATACATCTAGTGGCAAAACTATGTCTAAGTCCGTGGAACTTCAATTTTGGTATACCTAGCCTTTTTATAAGTCTTTCATAATAATTCCTATAAGTTCTTGGTTCAGTTGGTTTTGCTTCATTTGTTATTACATAAAAGTCATTGTTTACAACTTTTTTAAGTGGTTTGATTATTTTATATAATTCAGTGGTCATTGGAATATCTCTAATTGAATTCTTTGTTTTTGGTGTGTCTATCAAAATCTCGGTGTGTCGTGTTTCTCCATCAATCACATAAATTCTTTGCACTGTTCTGCGCACTTTTATAATTCCACTTTCCACATCAATATCGGACCACAGGAGTCCACAAATTTCTCCAATTCTCATGCCAGTTGATAAACAAATATAAATGCCAAGATTTTTGAAAGTAAAGTTCTCTTGTAAGTAATTTATTATTTTTTTATGGTCGTTCTTGTTTAGGACTTCTAAATCCGTTTTTTCTCCAACAGTTGGGAACTTTATTTCAATCTCATTATAAGCGAGTAATTTTTGTTTTACTGCAAATTTCAAAATCATTTTTAGTACAATGATAATATCTTTTATAGATTTTTGGCTCAAGCCTTTTCTTAATTCAGTTAAAACAAACTTTTGCACATCTTCTTCGGTTATTTGCTCTTTATCAGCAAAGTAAGGG
>CAVFEO010000025.1:0-13275 GCA_963621425.1 bacterium
ATATATAAATTAAAATAAAAAGGTTAAATTTGCAAATGGCAAACTTAACCTAAAATTTTATTATAACATACATAATTTTCTTTACTTAAATTAACCTTGAGTGCCTGGATTTACGCCTGTTATTGTTTGAATAATGCTATCATATACTGGTTGAAAAAATTGTAAAATAACAAGGGCTGCAACTAGTATTAAATAAGGTATGCAAAGTATAAGTGGCAGTTTTAAAGCACTTCTTGTACATACTAAAATTATTAAAATTATTCCGGCATATTTAGAAATTAGTGCCATAATTTTAAGTGCTTCTGGGTCTGTAACCAAACTAAAAACAGAGTTGAGTGAAAGTAGTAAAATGCTAATTAAAGCAACAAAAGCAAACACATAAATTACAATTCCAACAATTTTGCCAAGTAATCCTTTTATTATCATATTACACCTCTAATGTTTATTCTGTAATTAGTATACAACATTGCAAAAAGTTTGTAAAGATATAAATCACTAAATTATTTTTTACAACATATATAATGGTATGAAATTATGTGCAAAATATAAATTTGATTTAATTAATAAAGTATATTTTATTGGTATTGGTGGCGTTAGTATGAGCGCGCTTGCAAAGTGTTGTTTACACTTTGGAAAAGTTGTTTATGGCAGTGATTTATGCAAAAGTAATGTTACAAAAATTCTTAAAAAATGTGGCGTAAAAGTGTATTATAAACAGCAAGCGAAAAACATTACAGAAGATGTTGATTTGGTTGTTGTTAGTGGGGCAATAGCAGTTGATAATGCTGAATTAAAGCAGGCGCAAAATTTGGGTTTAACAATAATTTCTCGTGGCGAAATGCTGGGGATTATAAGTGAATATTACAGCAAAGTAATTGCAATATCTGGTACTCACGGCAAAAGTACAACAACAGCAATTATTTCTAAAATGGTGCTTGCAAATGGTGTAGATGCTTGTGTTCATATTGGGGCAAATGCATCTTTTATAAAAGATTTTTATGCAAAAGATGATGTTAAAAAAGCACTTTTAAACTTTAAGTTTGGCAAAGATACCTTTGTTACAGAGGCGTGTGAATATAAAAGCAATTTTTTATACACAAAAAACAATATTGGCATAATAACTAATATAGAAAGTGAACATTTAGACTATTTTAAAACGCTAGAAAATGAAGTGAAAGAATATAAAAAATTTGCTCGTAATAGTAAAGTTTTAATATTAAATTACAACCTAAAAGATGTTATAAAATTGAAAAATAAGCCGCACTTGTTTGTGGATTTATACAATAAAAATGCTGATGTGTATGCTAAAAATATTGTTATGCTAAAAAATGGTGGTTATGTGTTTGATTGTGTAATAAAAAGGCAAACTTATTTGCGTGTTGTTTTAAATTTAATAGGGGAATATAACATATATAATGCTTTGTGTGCGCTTGCTTGTTCATACATATTAAGGTTAGATAAAAAAATTACAAGAGATGCTCTTGAGGGGTTTTGTGGTATAGATAGGCGTATGCAATATATTGGCAACAGTTGTTTAGCAAAAATATATTTAGATTATGCTCATCATCCAACAGAAATAAACTCGTGCATTAATGCCATAAAACAAAATATTACTAATGCAAAGGCTTTAATAGTTTTTCAACCTCACACATATTCCAGAACAAAAACGCTATTTGATAAGTTTGTAGAAGTGTTTACAAAATGTGTTTTTGATGTTGTTTTTATACCTACATATAGTGCGCGAGAAAGTGCTTGTTGCGGGCTAGATAGTAAAGCATTGTTTGATAGGGTTAAGCAAGATAAGGCAAATTGCACTTATTTGCAAAAGGTGCAGGTAAAACGCTTTATTAAGCAAAAAAGCGGTGTTTACACTCATATATTCTTTATTGGTGCGGGAGATATAAATAAAATTGCAGAAAACATTGTTAAAAAGTAAAAATTATAAAGCAATAACAACACTAAAATATTTTTTGTTTGCTAAATTGCATTTATTTTAAAAAGTATATAAAAGTTAAAATTAAAATGCAAAAACTATCCACAAATTTTGCGTTTTAAATTAAATAAAAAACAATATCTTGCAAGGTTTTTATATCTTGCTTTTTTTTACATTGACCGCTTTTATTTGACAACATAGTGCAAAATTATATAAAATATACACATAATATAATTATATATTTACGCGCATTGCGCTATGCGAGAAGGTGTGCTTGTTTTATTAGGAGAAGATTACAAATGGCAGAAGAAGTTAATAAGTTAAAACATAGTTCTAAAAAACGATTATATTTAAGCATTGTAGGGGTGTTATTTACAATAGCCTGTGTTATGGCTGGAGTAATTGGTTTTACCCTTGCAAGTTTTAGCGATAAACAAGATAGGTCAATTGATATCAACTTTAAAAACGAAGCCGTAAACATTGATGCTGTTATCAATCCAGATAAAAACACAGCTTATGGTGATGTAACACTTTTAAAACTTTTTAAAACAAGTGAAGAAGTTGACCAAGTAAACTTAATGAACAACGCACAAGTAACAATTGCTCAGTCAACTCAAACATCTGTTAAGGTAAGGTTCAAACTTGGTTTTGAAGTGTATGGTTCTGCTAGCGTAACTTCTCCTGCACTAAAAACAATTCTATCATACCTAAACCAAAGTGTAGATTTATCTTCAGTAATTGTTGCAAATGCTTACTCAAGTTATAAGTGGGCAAGAATATACAGCGGAGATAACTACTATTATTTAGTAAACTCTTCTAATGTTTTGCAAAACTTAAATTCCACAACACAAGATTACACACTTAAATTAATCAACAAGCAAATAGTGTACAAGGGAATAGAAGATTTAAAACTAACTTTGTCTAGTGCAGACCAAGAACTTTTTGATAAACTTTCTTTTGTTGTTCAATTAGAAGTTGTCCCAACAAGTGAAAACTTTGAACTTGCATCTCCAACATATGTTTATGGTAAGGTCGCAACTTTTGAAAGCAATGGTGGTTCTACAACTTCAGCACTACTTAGTGCAAACGGAAGCCTAACACTTCCAAGTCCAACACTAGCAGGCTCAACACTTGCAGGTTGGTATACAGATGAAACTCTTGCAACATTTGCTGGTGCTGGCGGGGCAACAATAACCCAATCATCTGCAATAGAGCATTATTATGCAAAATACAATGCTAGCAAATACACTGTAACTTTAAACCCAAATGGTGGGCAAGTAAACGGCTCACAAAGCAACTGGGCAATAAGCAATGTTGCTTATGGGGAATACTTTTTGTCTAGTCCAGCGCTAACATATCGCAATGGCTACAACTTTTTAGGTTACTTTGATGCTAACAATAACTGCTATGTAGACGAAACTGGTAAAGAAGTTCGCCCTTGGGATAAAACTTCAAGTGCAACTTTAACAGCAAAATATTCTAGTCCACAAATGTTTGATATTGTGTATTTAGGGCTAGATGATTCTTGCTTTTTTGTGTATGCAAACGCACAACAAACGACTCCGCCAATTCAGTTTACATATGGCACGCAAACACTAATAATACCAACACCGGCAAAACCAGGCTACACATTTGATGGCTGGTATTTAAACGATGATAGAACAACGCTATATAACCCTTTCCAGGTAACAAACACAACATCAGGCAATGTGCATTTGCTTGCAAAATTTACAGAAAACACATATTCTGCGACCATTGATGGCGTAAGTGGTTCGTACTCGTTTAAGCGTGATTCTACGCCTCTTAGATTGCCAGTGCTTTCAAATTCTTACATAGGTTATAGGGTAAAGGCTGTATCAAACCCATGGAAGCCAACAAGCACATCAACACAATCATATAACGCGTTTAAAGTTGGCGAAATTTATCCGGGTGGTATGGAAATTGCCTCACGCTATGGTAACGCTACATTTGAAAAAATAGAAGTTGCAGATGATGCAATTATTTTTGATGCACAAAGTGCAGATGCATATGTTGAGCCTATTGCAATTTTGCGTAGCACAACCGCACAAGTAATATTGCCAAACGCATACCGACAAGGCTACATTTTTGGCGGTTGGTATTACGATTCTGCTTGTACCGCATCAAACAAAGTTCCAAGGCAATACACACTAGATTTAGCAAAACTACAGGCTTCTGAATATAAACTTTACGCAAAGTGGACAGCAGGCACACAGGCTTGCGTTGTAACACTACATAACGATAACGGCGCTGATACCACAATTACATATAATGTGGCATCAACTCGCCTTGCTTTTGCTGTTGCACAAAATGTTACAGTTCCAACCAAATCTGGTTATACATTTACTGGTTATTACACCAAAGAACGCGGTTTGGGAACAAAATTCTATGATGGTAACGGCGCTGCGCTTTTAAGCGAACTTACAAGTGCTTACTTTACAGACTATGTTTATACCTTTGATTTGTACGCAACATATGTGGAAAATGTATATAAAATTACATTTAACACAAATGGCGGAGATGCTGTTGCACCAATTTATTACACAGCATCAACTGCAAGCGTAATATATCCAAAGGCAAGCAAATTTGGTTATAACTTTACAAACTGGCAAATAACAAGCGCAAGCGGAAACTGGTCTGCTGGTACTATTGCATCAGCATCAACCATTTCAACAAGCGGTAAATATGGCAATGTAACACTAAACGCAGTGTATACGCCAATAACTTACACAATAACAATGCACAGTTATTCTATTAGCGGTGTAACAATTACAAAAACAACAAACACAATAAATTACACAATAGAATCAACTAGTGTATCTCTTCCTAACCAAACGCTTGCAGGTCACACCTTTTTAGGGTGGGAAGTAAATTGCGGTTTTGGTTCTTGGGGCAACTATACGCTTATTACTCCAACAAACTTAAACATTACGCTTAACAACACTTATTACGGCAATTTAGATTTAGTTGCAAAATTCTCTGTAACTGTGTATCAAATACAGTTCCAATACAAAGATTTAAATGGCGCTAATATAACAAACACAAATTATTCATATTCACGCAAAAACCCTTCAACTGGTGCAATAGAAACCGTTACCGCTTCTTATGCTTCTGCTTGCCAACCAATTTATTACACATACAGAAGCGAAAAAGTTACTTTGCGATCTTTAGTTACTTGCGTAGGTATTAAATATTCAAATTGGGTTCCGGCAACATCTTATCAAGGCTGGAACAAAACGCAAGGCTATGCATCTGGCGAAGTGGTTACACTTACTGCAAACCACTTTAAGTCTTCAATTGTAATTCTTTATTCTGTTGTAAATCCGCTATTTGATAGTGGCGATGGTTCTGCAAATAATCCATACATAATTAAACAACAAGCACATTTGCGTAACTTAAGTGATGTTGTAAATGATGCAGAACTTAACCCAATTTATGCTAGTCTAAACTACAAACTTGCACAAGATATTACTTTAACAGGTTCTTTAGGCTCTCTATCTTATAATGGTAGTTCAGTTGCATATAGTTTTAGGTCTATCGGTAGAGATTGTGATGCAATAGCATTTAAAGGCAATTTTGATGGTGCTGGTTATAAAATTACAGGGCTTATTACAGTTGCAAACGGTACAGGAACCTCTGGGCTTTTTGGTAGAACAGAAGGCGCTAGAATTACAAATGTAATTATACAAGAACCTAGAATTTACTCTGCCTATGGTTTTGTCTCTGCACTTGTAAGCAGAGCACTTTCAAGCACAATGATAGAAAACTGCCATATAGTTGCCGCCTCAACAAGTTCAGCGACTCTTTCTGGTGGCTCAACTTATGCTATTAATAGTTTAGGTTATGCTACTGGTGCTATTGTTGGAGATTGTCAGGAGACGTTTATTAAAAATTGTACTAACGCCTTAAATATACAAAGTGCAGGTACTCAAACTGCCGGTATTATTGGTGGTTGCTATTATAACTCTATAGTTTTAGATGTTGCTAATTATGGGGATGTTAGAATATATAGAAATAGCCCTGTTACTACAAACAATTGGGATGATGGTGGTGTTATTGGAAAACTAGGGTCATCTTCTACTTCTAATGCGGCAGCAATTGGCTCTTGTTTTGCTATGAATTTATATAATAGTGGAAAAGTAACAATAGAAGCAAATGTTAATGGTACAGACGCTCATGGTGGTGTTATTGGTTATAAAGGTTTTGATACTTTTGTATTTAACGCATATAACGACGGAGTGTTTAAATATTATGAAGGCGCTAGCAATACACCAAATCAAACAGCGGTTATTGGTTCATATTCCATAAATGGTTCTAATCAAAACAACTCAGTTAATGCACCAAATGGGCTTTTAAACTTGTATTATAAGCAAAATACAAACCAAAGAGTTGCAACAAATGGTACGGTAACAAATATAAATTCAAATCTTAACCGTGCTCATATGCTAACTGCACAACAAATTGGCGGAACTGATATTATAGATACAAATTACACAATTTTCCATACAATGTCTTTTGCAAGCCTTGCAACACTTATGAATGTTTGGTTATACGACTTGCAATCTCAAGTGGGGTTAAATTCACCTGTACATTATACATATGGCAACGCAACACCTACCATATATAACGATTTAATTACATATCTTGCTGCACTTGGCATAGATAGAGAAGAAATGCATTATTGGGCAAAATCTGCCACAAGTGACGCAACAATAACAACTCTTGTTGGGCAAAGAAAACAACAAGGTCTTTCTGCATACATTACAGATAGAACTAGGGTAGATAGCAAACTTATAATTAAGTATGTAGACCTTTGCGGTGGTACGCTAAACGGCTCTTATTCTAGAGTGTATGGCAAACTAATGCAAAAAGATACAAACGGCAATATGGTGCAAGTATATGCCGATTCAGAAAACATTTTAAAGACAGACTTTACTCGCCCTGGTTACACCTTTGTTGGGCTTAACACAAGGCGTGATGGTACGGGTGAAACCCTTCCACTTACAAACAATGCCTACACAATTAACTTTGCTAACCAAGATGATGGACTTATAACTTATTACGCAATTTGGCAAGAAAATTTTGCCGGAGGTTCTGGAACGAACGAAGACCCTTACATTATTACAAGTGGCGAGCAGTTTGCTAAACTTGCTGAACTTGTAAATGCTGGCAACGAACACTATGCAACAGCAGTTTATCATCAACCACAAAACATTCACTTAGAGGGAGTAAACTGGTCACCAGTTGGAACAGAAGCGCATCCATTTAAAGGGACATATTATGGTTATAACTGGTGGATATATTTAGATACCAAAAATTTGAGTTCAACAGATAATATTGGGTTGTTTGGAGTTATTAGTGGAGCAACTATTAAAGGCGTAAGAGTTTATACAAATGGTACGCTTACAGGTAAAAATAATACTGGCGGACTTGTTGGTTATGCAATGGGGAACTCTTTAATAGATACTTGTGATGTAGAAGGCGTTAATGTCGTTGGTGCAAATGGAGTCGGAGGTCTTGTAGGTAGAGCAGATAACTCTGTAATTGTTAATAGCATGGTTCGTAATCCATTAAAGAGGGGAAATTGCCATGTTGGGGCAATGGTTGGATATTTAAATTATTCAAGGATTTACAACTTTATTGTTGGTGATGTAAAGGCTAACCAAGTAGATTCGCCATCAACAACTGCTGGTTGCGGTGGGGTTGTAGGTACAGCAATAGGTTCTATAATAGAAAACGGTTATACCTGTGATTATTTTGCATATAAATCTGGCTCAAGTTATATAACAACATTCAACGATACAGTTAAACAATATATGGGTAGAATTGTTGGAATTTGTTCAGGCGCAGCCACAGCAATAAACAATGTTTATGTGTATAAGCAAACTAACAATAGTTATAAGCCTTGCAATAGTTTCTCATATGTAGGTACAGCATCTGCTGCGGCATCATATTCAATAAACGCAAATAATGTTTGTGATTATACTGACCCTGCACCATACAAATTGGATAAAGTTATTACAATTAATGGTGTAAGGAGTTCACATATGTTTGATGCATTGTGTTTGTATGCAGAATATGTTGCTCCGCCAAGTGGCGCAAATTATTATTACGAGTATTTAAGACCAAATTATGTTCATTTAGATAATCAAACATATGGTTCTCAAAACAGAATGGCTGTATATTGCTTGAACTTGCCAAGTGATGTAACAGCAACAAGTTCTGTTACTTGGACAGCAACAAGCAATTATGTAAGTGCTGTTAATGTGGCTCTTGCTGGCACTGGGGTAAATTTACCAAACGCAACGCCAAGAATTGCAAATGGACAATATTACTTTACAGGTTGGTATAGGGCAGATGGTACGCTTTTAACATCTATTACAGGATACGAAAGTGATGGTAAAACTCCAAAGTCTGTAACATGGATTTCTGGCATGAACATTATACATAAAAACGAAATTTTCTATGCGCATTGGCGTAAGGGCGACGGAACGCTTACAATAACGCCAGTTACTGCAGAATATAACTTTGGAGCAATTCCACTTGTAACATCAAGTTATGTAAACACAGGAACAACCGCAACAGATGTGCATTATAATCTTGGTAGTGCTGCATCTGCATCTTCTGGCACAACAATTCCGTCTGCAACAAATGCTGGAACATATACGATATACTATTATCAAAATGTTAACGGACAAACATATCAAGGCAGTGTTATAAGCAGAATAACTGCAAGACCATTAGAAACTGGTGCCATGGTTGAGGCTATTGCGTCTCAAGTGTACACGGGTTCTGCAAGAACGCCGGCGGTAGTTGTAAAAGACTTTAATAGAAGTCAAACAATTTCTGCAAACGATTACACTGTTACATATTCTAACAATGTTAATGTAGGCGAGGCAACTGTTACAATTACGGGTAGAAATAACTATTCTGGCTCAATAACAGCGCATTTTGCTATAACTCCTGCTGTTAATAACACAACGGTAACAGCAAAGACTAACCTAGCATTTAACAATGCTCAACAAGCACTTGTAACTGTTGCAAACTCTAAAGGAACAATTTATTATTCTTTAACATCAGTTTTAAACGATAGAAATTATTCAATAGGGCAAACAACAATTCCAACAGCAATAGATGCAGGTTTGTATACAGTTTATTGGTATTGCGTGGCAAATGCTGGCTATACAGATACATCTGGCAATGTTGCGGTAACAATTAGCCAAAGAAATATATCTAATGTTACGGTAAATGGCATTGTAAACAAGCCTTACACAGGCTCTGGGCAAACACAAAATTATACTGTTGTAGATGCAGGTCTATCTTCACTTCAACTAGAACTTGGCGTGCATTATACACAGGCTTATACAAATAATATAAATGTTGGAACTGCGGCTAAATTAACACTTACTGGTATTGGCAACTATACCGGCACAAAAGATGTTACATTCTCAATTACTGCAGCAACGGGTGCGGTAACTGTGCTTGGCGTAAGAGTTACATATACCGGTTCTGCACAGAATATGGCATCTTCATCACAATCTGGCAACAACTACGATATTTATTACGGAACTGTTGCTTTAACAGATGGCAACTATTCATCAAGCGGTTCAACAACAATTCCTAAACAAACAAATGCGGGAACATACACAATTTACTACTATGCAAAGGGTAAAACAGCAAACTATGCATCAGTTTCTGGTTCAGTAACATCTGTTATAGAACACGCAAATATTGCAAGCGCAACAGTTGCATCAGTTGCTAACCAAAATTATACAGGCACTGCAAGAACGCCAACTCCGGCAGTAACATTTAATGGTACAACACTTGTTAATAATACAGATTTTAGGTACACATATTCTAATAATGTAAACTGCACAACTCCAGATAATTTGGCTGTTGTTACAATTAACGGGCAAGGCAACTTTACAGGCACAAAATCTGTTACATTTGCAATTTTAAAGGTTGCAAACACAATTACAGTTACGGCAAAAAATCTTACATATAATGGAAGTTCTCAAGAACTTTTAACATATTCTAATGCTTTTGGTGCAGTACACTTTAACTTTAACAGCAGTGCATCATTATCTTCTTCAACAGATATCCCTGTTGGAACAGATGCTGGCAATTATAAAGTTTATTGGTATTGCGAGGGCGATTCTAACCACCAAGAAGCAAGTGGTAACTTAACAATTACTATTGCTAAAGCAACAAATTCTATTGTAATTGCAACAAAACAAGGGCTTGTGTTTAACAACACAGCGCAAGAACTTGTTACTGGTGTTACAACAAATGGTACAGATGTTAAATATTCATTATCTGCAATTTCAGCATCAAACCCAGGCACAACAGCAATTCCGACAGGAACAAATGCTGGGTCATATACGGTTTATTGTTCTGTTGCAGAAACTGCAAATTACACTTCTGCAACTGCAAACGCAAGTGTTACAATTAGCGCAAGAGATATTGCAAACGCAACTATTTCGTCTATAGCAGATGTTGTTTATACTGGTTCTGCCTTAACACCAGCACCTACCATTAAAGACTTTAATAATACGCTAACACTTACAACGGCAAGTCATTACACGCTAGCGTATGCTAACAACACAAATGTAGGCGAAGCAACAATTACAATTACGGGTAAAGGCAACTATACCGGCACAAGAACGGTTAACTTTAGAATTACTGCACAGGGGAACACAGTTTCTGTTAGTGCAAAAACTGGTCTTGTATTTAACAACGCAAATCAAGATTTAATTACTGTTGGCAATATGGGTTCTGGTACGCTTTACTATAGCGTTGGTGTGGAATTAACTTCATCTAACTATTCAACAAATGGTGTTGTTTATAACGCAACAAATAACAAACCACAAGGCAAAAATGCTGGCACTTATGTTGTATATTACTACAGCACGGGTAATGCATCGGTTTCTGCTGGTTGGGGTAGTGTAGAAGTTACTATTGCAAAGCGTGCAATAAGTAATGTTGCAATTTCTGGCATAGTAGATAAAGAATTTACTGGCTCTGCTATTACTCAAACATACACTGTTAAAGATTTTAGTAATGCTCTAACTTTAAATATAAATGACGATTTTACAGAAGCATATACAAATAACATCAATGTAGGCAACGGTGCAACACTTACAATAACGGCAACAGATGGCTCTAACTATACAGGTTCTAAATCTGTTACATTTGCAATTGTAAAAACAGCAAACGATGTTTCTGTTACTGCAATTGGTGGCCTTGTGTTTAACAATACAGACCAAGCACTTGTAAGATGTAATGCTAGCATTGGTACAATGCACTACGCTTTGGGTTCAAACCCTGCAACAGCATCTTCTTCTACAACAATTCCAACAGGTAAAAATGCAGGAACATATACTGTTCAGTGGTATTGTGAGGGTGATGCAAACCATAGCCCAGCAAGCGGTAATGTATCTGTTACAATTGCTAAGCGTGAATTAACAAGTGCTAATGTTGAAATTACTGATTATTCTAATGTTGTTTATACTGGTACAGCTAAAACATTTACGCTAACTATAAAAGAAAAGAATATCAATGTAACATTAAGTCAATCAACAGATGTTCAGGTTTCTTATTCAAATAATACAAATCCGGGTACGGCAACTATTACTGTTACTGTTCGCGCTTCTTCAACAAACTTTACTGGTAGCTCGCCAATAACTGCAACATTTACAATTACACTTGCAGTAATTACGCGTACGCAAGCATTACCAAACTATACAGCACCATATGATGGACTTCCTCATACTGGTGTAGATAGCGAAATTAAACAAAAATTCACTACGGTTGGTAATCAGCCAATTACGGTTACATATTCAGCATCATTGCGTGGAATTTACACAACAACTATGCCTACCTTTGTAGAAAAAGGTAATTATGTTGTGTATGTAAAAGTTAGTGCTCCTTACCACGAAGATAGGGTTGAACAAGATTCATTTACTGTCACCATAACTAGGGGACAATATAGTCAAGTTTTAGGCCTTGCGTGGTCTAGCGGTAACGCTACTTGGACGCCACTTACTTTGCACGATTCTTCAATAGTGTTCTATACTGTACAAGTATATAAGGGAAGCACTTTAAAAGGTTCTTACACAACAGATCTATCTAGCGTAGATGTCTCTAATTGTATGACTCAAGATGGTAATGATTGGAAGTTTACGGTTTACGCAATAGGTACTGATAATTATGCGGAATCACCAACTAGCACAAGTGGTGTAACATCTGTTTATAAAATAACTTATAACGCAAATGGTGGTAGTTTATCTTCAGTTCCATCAGCAGTTTATAAAGTTAAAGATAAGGCCATAACTATAACAGATAAAACTCCATCTTGGTCAAATAAAACATTCCAAGGCTGGGCAACAAGTGCTACTAAAGAAGGCATAGATTACTCATCTGGTGCAAATTATACAGCAAACGAATCTACTACGCTTTATGCTATTTGGATTGTTCAATTTACATTCAACTTCTCTGGTACATATAGAAGTGGTTATGAAAACCTTGTTGCTAAATATTCAGAGACAAACTCTTCAGATATGGGCGAAGTTAAAGGTTGGTCAACAGATGGATTAAGTGTGAGCGGTGGCAATGTTTCTGGTTCACATACATTTACTTGGTATTGGAATTCAAACACTTCAAGCAAGGTTTACTATTTGTATGCCGGTGGTTTAAAGAAGAGAGATAGTTGGGTAACAGATAGAGATGTTTATGGCCATAGCGGTTATGTTGGTTTATCTAGCACAAACGGTAGTGGTGCAGCAACTTTAGATTCTTTGGGTAACATTGGTAATTCTAGCGGGTTTAATTGGAATGAAGATGGTACACACGAATACTTTACTAAGTACAAAGTTAC
Source organism: bacterium (assembly GCA_963621425.1). Lineage (GTDB taxonomy): Bacteria > Bacillota > Clostridia > Christensenellales > UBA1242 > CASFBJ01. The sequence continues at coordinate 12,828 of CAVFEO010000025.1, forward strand.
TATCTCTGGCAACGGAAGTTTAGGCTTCTATATAAGCAGATAACAAAATAAAAACTAGAAAGGGTAAAACCTCTCTAGTTTTTTATTAAAAACAAAAAAAGGACTACTTTTGTAGCCCTTTTTTCTTGCTTAATTTGTACCTTTATCTTCTTTAGTTTTAGTTGCTTTACCAGTTCTTTCTCTAAGATAATAAAGTTTTGCTCTTCTAACTTTAGAAACTCTTTTTACTTCAATGCTAGCAATTCTTGGTGATTGAATTAAAAATGTTCTTTCAACACCAACGCCAGCAGAAATTCTACGAACTTTAATAGTTTCGTTAATACCAGAATTCTTTCTTGCGATAACTGTGCCTTCATAAGCTTGGATTCTTTCTTTTCCGCCTTCTATAACTTTATAGTTTACCTTAATAGTATCGCCAATGTTGAAGTTAGGAATATCAGTTCTTAAG
>CAVFEO010000026.1:0-12960 GCA_963621425.1 bacterium
AAAATAAAAATAAAAAAGCACCATTTATTTTGGCGCTTTTATACTTTTTATTGTAGTTTTATTTTTTATTTGTCTTTAGGTAAATCATAATAACTGCAATATCTGCAGGATTTACTCCGCTTATTCTGCTTGCTTGAGCAAGGTTTAAAGGCTTAATTTCGTTTAATTTTTGAATTGCTTCTATTCTTAAACCTTTTATATTATTATAATCAAAATCGGTGTTTAATTCAATATTTTCTTGTTCTTGCATTTGTTTAATTAAGTCCATTTCTTTTTCAAGATAACCTTCATATTTAATTTCTGTTGTTAAATATGTTAAAACATTTTCATCAATATCTTTAAAGCAATTTAAGTATTTTTTACAATCTGATGCTGATATGTTATTTCTTCTAATAATTTGTTTTAAACTAATACCGCTTTTTGGTAAATTTTCTTGTTTTGCATTAAATAACTCACTAACACTTTCTGGAGAAAAACCAAGTGTCAACTCTTCTTTTGCTTTATTAATTTGAGCAAGTTTTGCATTAAACATTTTCTTTCTTTTACTATCTGCAAGGCCTATTTTAATAGAATAGGGTGTAAGCCTTAAATCTGCGTTGTCTTGTCTTAAATGAAGCCTATATTCACTTCTGCTAGTCATCATTCTATAAGGCTCATTTGTACCTTTGGTAACAAGGTCATCAACAAGAACGCCAATATAACTTTCACTTCTTTTTAAAATCAAAGGCTCTTTACCAAGCAATTTTAAACCCGCATTAATACCTGCAACAATGCCTTGAGCACCAGCCTCTTCATAACCGCTAGAGCCATTTATTTGGCCAGCAAAATACAATCCTTGAACCTTTTTACTTTCAAGCGTAGGATAAAGTTCTGTGCTATCAATACAGTCATATTCAATAGCGTACGCATCACGCATAATTTTGCAATTTTCAAAACCAATTAATGATTTATACATCTGTTCTTGAACTGCTGTTCCCATGCTTGTACTCATGCCCTGAACATAAACTTCTTTTGAAGTAAGTGTTTCAGGTTCTAAAAAAACTTGATGTCTTTCTTTATCTGTAAAACGTAAAATTTTAGATTCTATACTTGGGCAATATCTAGGTCCAATTCCTGTAATTTCACCACTAACCATAGGGCAACTATCAATGTTATCTAAGATGATTTTTTTAGTTTCTGGTGTAGTGTAAGTTAAATAGCAACAAACCCTATTTTTAGGCATTTTTGTGGTTAAAAAACTAAAAGTTTGTATATTTTCATCTCCATATTGTGGGGTGGTTTGACTAAAATCTATACTATCTCTGTGAACTCTTGCCGGTGTACCAGTTTTAAACCTTCTAACTTTATGACCAAGAGCCTCTAGAGATGCTGAAAGATAAGTTGCATTAGAAAAGCCATTAGGGCCAGAATTTTTAATATAGTCTCCAGTTATAGTTCTACTGTTTAAATATACACCTGTACAAACAACAACAGCGTCACAAGCATAATAATCGCCTTGTGCAGATTTAACGCCAACTATGCGCCCATCTTCCACACAAATTTCACTTGCTTCTGCCTGCCTTACAAGAAGGTTCTTTTGGTTTTCTAGCGTGTGCTTCATATGCTCGTGATATTTTCTTTTATCTGCTTGCGCTCTTAAAGACTGAACTGCTGGACCCTTTGAATTATTTAACATTCTTATTTGAATTAGTGTTGCATCTGTATTTTTGCCCATTTCTCCACCAAGAGCATCAATTTCGCAAACAAGGTGGCCTTTTGCTGTTCCACCAATAGAAGGGTTGCACGCAAGGTGTGCAATGCTATCTAAATTAAGTGTGAGTAAAGTTGTTTCTATTCCTAATCTGGCAAGTGCAAGACACGCCTCACAACCTGCGTGCCCACTGCCAATAACTACTGCTTTTTTCATAAATGTTATTATAGCAAAAAAGCATAGAATTTTCAATAGCAAAGTAAAAAAAAGATAAATATAATTGCAAAAAAATGCGAAAAAAATCTTTTATTGCAATAAAAATAGTTTTTTTAACACTTATACATAAATTAAAAACAGTTGAATAATCTAAAAGTGAAAACCTTTAGTAAAGCAAAAATATTCTATCTTTTTGCGGATTTTACATTCAAATCATTTAAAAATGTTTGACATAAAATCAAATATATTATAGAATGAATTGTTTTACAAAATAGTTTTAGGAGATTATTATGAAAAAAAGTAAAAAACTAGGGGCATTGGCTTTATGTGCATTAGTTAGTGCATCAACTCTTACTGTAGGCCCTGAAGTTATTAATAGCGTTAAGGCAGATGATACAGATTTAAAAATTCCTGCATTACAAAAAACTTACGAAACTGATAGTAATGGATATGTTGTTATACCAGAATTAAACCAAACTGGAGAAACTGTTTTTTCAACTAAAGTTTATGCATTAGGTACAGATGTTGAAGTTACTGATGAAGATACAACTGATACTTCTAAGTTTAAGTTTAAGCCTAGCGCAAAACAATATAAAGTTGTTTACACAGGGGTAAAAAGTGATAAAACAACAGAAAAATCTTTTATTATTTCTATAGATTATAAAGATGCAACATTCTCACTTGATGAAAGCAGTGTTATTATTCCAGAAACTGCTGTAAAAGGTAGAGATATTGTTTTACCATATCCAGTTTTAAAAGATGCTGATGGTAACAAAATTGCAATTGATTATAGCAATAATGTTAAGATAAATGTATCTAGCAAATCTAAGAGCAGTATTGATGTTGTTGATAGTGATGCTGATTATACCTCAGGTGTAAAATATAAAAAGTTTAACCCAACAAGCGCAGGAACTTACACAGTTAAGTATACTGTTAAAGTTGATGGCTATGATGAAATTGTTAAAACATATACAATTAAGGTTGAGCCAAGTTTGGTTACAGAAGCAAAAATTACTTTTGATTTAAATGGAAAATTACCAACATTAACATTAAATAAAGAATGTACAATGCCTTCTGTTACAGCAAAAGATACTACTAACGAGTTAGACAACATTAAAGTTAGGGTAGATTTAACTTATTATGTTTTATCTCAAAACGGTTCAGCAAGTGATGAAGTTGCTATTCAAGATTTTAAATTCACTCCAAAACTAGAAGGTTATTATGTATTCAAGTATAAAGTAACAGATGCATTTGGTAATCAATCAAAAACTAGAACATTTAAAATTGCAACCAAAGTTGTAGATACTCAAGCACCAACAGATATTGTATATTCAGGTTCTTACAAAGTTGTAGATGGCGAGGCTTATTTGGTTGATGGCGCTGGTAATGCTACAAGCGAAAAAGTTTACGACTTATCTTGCAGAATTCCTACTAATGTAAACACTGGGGTTGAATTTAGCATTCCTTCTGTTTTTGCAAAAGATAATGATAGTTTTGATAAATTAACATTTACAAGAACATTAAAGAGATATGAAGATGGTCAAGTAAAAGAAACTATTGATTTAGGCGAAAATGATTGCACTAAATTAATTAAAATTAGTGTTCCGACTGCAGGTACTTATAAATTAACTTACAAAGTTAAAGATTCTAAGGGTAACGAAACTAATAAAGACTTCACAATTCAAGTTTACGATAGTGGCGCATGGACTGATACTACTAAACCAACAATCACTTGGACTGCCGATGTAGATACAAGCACAAAGTGGGGTAAAACAGTAAGCATTTCTAAACCAACTACAGTTGATTATAATAATGCAGATAAAATTGCAGATAAGAACATTGAAAACATAATGCACTTCTTCTATAAATATAAAGAAGGCGGAACTGATAAAGATACAAGTGCTGATAAAGTTAAAGTTCAAATAAACTCTTCTAATAAGTATGTTTTTGATGTTTATAAAACAATAGAAGAATTTAAAGATGCGGTTAGCGCAACTGGTGAAGTTACAGATGTTAAACTTGTTTGCGAATATACAAGTATTGACGATAACGCTAACAGCCAGGTTGAAACTAAAGAAATTTCTATTTTAGGTGCAACAGAAGTTCCAAATGTAACATATTCTGTAGCATCTCATACAATTAACCAAAGAGAAGAATATGAACTTGGTGATGTTACAGTTAAATATCCAACATTAACTATTTATGATGAATATCTAAAAGATATAGATGTATCATTTACAGTTATTAACAAAGATAATAAATCTCCTGTTATGACTTATGGTAGCACATATAACATTTCTGCTGGTCAATTAACAGTTACAGGAACTAAATTCCTTGCAACTTTTGCTGGTAAGTATGAAGTTGTTTTAACTGTTACAGATATTAATGGCAACACATATGTAACAGCTGGCGAAACTTCTGAAGTAGCAGAAATTGCAAACAATGGTAGAATTGAACTTGATAAAGAAGAAATTACTGTAGAACTTGGTTCAAGTGATACTTCTGCTAAAGTTTACACAATGTATAAAAATGGTGCAAAAGTTGATAAAACTGATGACAACTTTAAATACACAATTACTTCAGGTTCAAGCGTATATTTAGATGATAACTTTAACATTATTGCTAAAACTATTGGCGAAACTCAAATAACTTTTGCTATGTATAATGATGATGCTCAAAGTTCTTCTGCAACACCAATTAGCACAAAAGTATTAAAGATTTTTGTTAAAGATAGTGAAAAGCCAGAAATGACATTTGAAAAGGATAACCCATTTGATGGTGTATATCAATCTGCAAGTGATGGTTCTAAAAAGATAACATTACCAATTCCAACAGTTAGCGATAAGGGCGGAATAAATTCTGATGGTATTGTTATTACTGTAAAGCATAATGGTTCTGATGTTGCTATTACTACAGATGGCGAAAATAAAGTGTTTGCGCCACTTGAAGATGGTACTTATACAGTAGAGTATAAAGTAACAGATAACAACTCTAACTCTACAACTAAGTCATTCTCTGTAAGTGTTGGCGATTTAGAAGGCCCATCTGTTGATATTAAGAATGTCCCAGCATCTAAAGAAGTTGGTAGTATTTATACTGTAGATGTTAACGATTTGGTTATTTATGATGAATATGAAGAATCTTTCACACCAGAACTTGGTGTTAACACTTGGATTACTTTAAAAGATTCTGCTGGTAACGAAATTAAGAGCATTAAAGAAGGCGAATATAGTTATAAATTAGAATCTGCCGGAAGTTACACATTAACAGTTAAATCAACAGATTCAAGCAATAAAACAACTACAATAGATAAAACTATTGTTGTATCAGAAGCAGAACCAGAACCAACAGGTTCAAGCGTTGCAGGTACTGTAATTGTAATACTTGCATCACTATTAGTTCTTGCATTTGTTATCTATTTAATCTTTAAACCAGAAAAAGCTAAGCCAAACAGCAAAAAGAAGGCTAAAATTGAAGTAAAAGAAGATAAAAAAGATAAAAACGATAAGTAATTAATAAAAAATAAAAACGGGCAAAAATGCTCGTTTTTTTAATTAAAAAACACTATGGTTAATTCCATAGTGTTTTTATTTAATCAACATTGCAAATTTTGTTGTTAATTATATACGAGTAAGAACCATTAGGGCAAACAATAATATGCTCAAAAACATTAATTTCTAAAGGTTTAAAAGCATTAATTAAATTTTGTGTAAAATTCAAGTCTGCACTAGATGGTGTTGCAACATTGTTTGTGTGGTTATGCGCAAACAAAACGGTTGCTGGGTTGTGCATAAGTGCTTTTTTAACAACATCTTTTACAGATAAGTTTATTTGATATTCGTTACCTTCGCCAATTTTGTCAAGGCTTATAATTTGGGAATTTTTATCAACACACATCATAAAAAAAACTTCATGGTCGCAATTTTTAAAATACATTTGAAATATAAACAAGGCGTGTTCTAAATTTTTAAGTTTTTGCTTTTTTAAATTGTTGTTTTTTTGTGCAACTATACTCAATTTAGGAATAAGAGATAATAAACAAGCGGAAACTTCACCCAAACCTTTAACTTTAATTAATTCATCATAGCCTGCATTAAACACATTAGAGGCAGAGCCAAATTTTTTAATTAAATCATGTGCAATAGGGTTAGTGTTTTGTCTAACAATGCCAAAGTTTAAAACAAGTTCAATTATTTCATGTTCGGCAAGAACATCAAAATTTTTTAGTGCTTTTTGTCTTAATCTTTGTTTGTGGCCAGAGTGAAGGTCTTGCATAGTTTAATTATTTTCTCCTGTTGTGTTTTTCTATAGTATACTCATAAGTGTTTCTTGTTAAGTCTTTGTTATGCTTGCGCACCTTAAGTGCAATAATTAGCAAAATTACTAATACAACAATAACTGCAAGAGCAATTGATGAAATTTTAATAACTGTATCATCAAGCAATATAAACACTTGTGTTGCTTTTGTGCTTAACGATAAACCATTACTGTCAAAACCAGCAAGTTGAGAATTTTCTTCAAAAGCTTCTTTTGTTATGTCAATATAAACCTCTACATTATGATTGCCAGCACCTTGAACAAACATTGTCAATTCAGAATAATAGTTTGTTTCATTGCTTTGGTCTTCTATCTTTTTAGATGTACCAACAAGTTCGCCATCTAAATACCAATAGAATGTAGGGTCGGTATTTTTGTTTATATCTTCTTCTGGTCTATAAACCATAGCAGAAAGTGTTACATTACTTGCAATAAATGTTGCAGAGAAGTCAGAAAGTTTTATCCATGCATATGGTTGATAGTAAATTTCTATTGTCCTTGTATAAGGTTCAGAATAATTGCCGTTAGAGTCTATTGCAGTGTAAACAATTTTATACACACCAACCTCTGTAACATTAATACCCAAGTGGTTTTCTACAGCGTTTATTTGAGCAGTTGTATCAGAAACAAGTTCATCATTTTTATAAATTTTAACATTTATTTGAGCAACTTTATTAAAATACATATCATATTCATCATAAACAGAAATGTCAGAATCTATTTGTTGAGAACTTGTGTAGTTATCATAAACTTTACCACGAGTGATAATGTATTTTTCTTGACTTGTATCACTAGTTGTTCTAATAACTGGGCAAGTTTTATCAACAATGTAAATATATTTCACAAATTCTTTTGGTTTGCTTAATGATGAATGTTGAATTATGTAGTGTTGTTCATAAGGCACGCTTGTTAATGCGTTTGCTTCTAAATTAGTTTCTACCAAACCAATTCTTACAAAATAAGGGAAGTTTTCTGAATTATTTGCTTTAACAAGGTCGCCAGCATCAAATTTGTTTTCATATGTAAATATGTCTTTATCTAAAATAGATTGAATATATTCTTTATATGCTTGAGGGTCTAGTGTATCACTCTTAAAGTCTTCATATAAATTGCCATCACTGTTTATTATTAAACCATTTTCATCATATTCTGCTTTTATGTACATTTTTTGGTGAATAACTGTTGTGTTAAATCCAATATGAATTGTTGTGTTGTTACCAATAGAATAATCTGCAGAGTAAGATACAGTGTAGTTTTTATTACCTTGATAATATGTATCTGTATAATAGAAAGTAGAGAATAGTGGGTTGTTGTTATCTGTTTCATCATAAGTTATGTGGCAATTATTTTCTAAACCAGGGTAATTAAATACATAACCATTAACAGGTTGAGTGTTACCGTGGAAGAAGAAGAATCTTGCACGAGAATCTTCATCATCATAATTCTCTATATTTTCTTTATAACTAATTAGTTTTGTTGTGCCATTTTTTAAGCCTTGAATTCCCACAATAACTTTGGCGTGGGTAGCATCTGCCGGCATATTTTGCTTAATATATGTAACATTGTTATTTTCAAAAAAGTCAATATTGTTACCAAATAGGTTTACGGTTAGTGTAGGGAAGCTAAAGCAACTATCGCCAATTGATGTTATATATCTTAAACTATTATAAGATAAATCTAAATAAGTTAACTTAAATTCAATTTCTGTACCATTAATGTTTTGTGTAGTATTAGGGAAAATTGTTCCGTTTATAAACAATCTCTTTAATGGGTCAAAATCTGTAAGGCTAGATAAGTTTTCTAATTTATTGTTAGATAAATCAATTTTTTGCAAATTAGCAAACATAAAAGAATCAAAACCAAAAGCCCCATCTGCTTTTTTATCAAAACTTGTTATTCCATAACCAGATAAGTTTAGTTCTGTTGTTTTGTAAAAGTCGTAAGAATGTAGTGGGCTAGAATTTTGCACGCCAGCAATTGCTTTTAATGCATTTTCTAACTTTTCATCTTTTAAACTAATTTCTGGGTTGTCAATAATTTTAATGGTTATAAGGTAAACAAACGAATCTGTTTGGGCAGGGGTAGATAAAGCAAATGGATCTAAAGATATTTCTGAAGCGAAAGAGTTGCTTCTGTTAAAAGTAATATAGTAAGCAAGTCTTATATATCTACTATTAATATCTGGATTTTTTGAATTGTCATTATATTCACATTCTATTTTTAAAGGCAAGTTATATTCAATGGTTTCGTTATTAATAATAACGCTGTATTTAATAGAAGATGTGTTATAAGTTATAGATTTCCAATAATTACTAGAAGTTAAATAAAAAGTATTCCAATATGTTGTGCCTGAACCATAGTTAATATTAATATGTGGAATATATGCTTTAAAGCCTAATACAAAGCGAGCATTATTTAATGCGTTACTAAAAGCAAGATTATTAAAGTAATAATTTAAGAAATCTTGTTCAGATAAAAGAACTTTACAATTTTCAGGGCAATTAGAGTCGCTTATAAGGGCATTGCGTTTTTCTTCATCACCCCATTGAGCTTCATATTGAGCATAAAGTGTTTTATTTACAAAATCATCATATTCAGTAGAAAGCATGTAGTAAGTTAAAGCGTTATTTTCAACAGTTTTATTTGCATCTAGTAACAAATTATTTGGGAAAGTAGACTGGTAAGATGTTGAAAGTTCTTTAACAGTTGGAATTACAATAGTGTAATGTAAAGATTTATTTATTGTTGTAAAAGGCAAAGAATCATCTTTTGCGTTTTGATTATTAAAATCTAATATTATTGTATATCTTCCAGCTAAAACAGAATAACCAGTGTTACTGCTTTGCTTTTTCTCAAAAGTTTCGCCTTGAACATTACCTGTTCCTCCAGCGACACCAGAACCTGATATTTTAATTGAATAAATAGTTTTTTTACTAGTACCGCTCATAGATTTACTTATGTAAACTGCAGGGGTGTAGAAATAATTCCATTTACTTGTTTTAGAATATACATCGTAGTCTTGTAAATTTTGTACAAGAATTATATATATTTGGTTAGGTGTTTTTAATGTTGTAGGTAAACCATTAGGCAAAGTGTCTTCTAACATAAATTGTTGATTTTTATTAGTGTCAACCAAGTTTAGCAAGTTAAATGCCAAGTTTACGCGTTTTAATGTTTGGGTTGCTAAACCGTTAGAATTTGCTACAACAGGGTCTGTTAAATCTTTCAAATAAGTAGCGTCACTTATTTTGTTAAAAGATAAATCTAAATATTCAAGTGTTGATAAATTAGTAATGTTGTTTATTCTTGTTATGTTATTATCTGCTAAATTTAAAACTTTAATTGCAGGCAATATACCAGGGCTAAACAATAATATCAAGTCATCATCAATACCCATAGAATTTAGGTTTATATTTTCTATACTACCAAGGTTTATAAATTCCAAACCTTTAATTGTGCTTATTATTGGTTTATCTGTATTAATAGTGTCATTTGAACCTAAGTTGTTCATTTTTCTATAAATATCAAAAGCGGTTTTTGATATATCTAAAGAAGTTATTAAGTGAACTTGATTTTCGTTATCTTTAGTTGCTCTTAATTCTTTAATAGAAGGGGTGTGCGCATCTCCAACATTGTAAAAGTAAAAGTCTTGAGTGTAAAGCGTAAAATTGGTTGCAACACCTAAATTGCTTTCGTTAAAAGCAGATGTGAAAACATTAACAGTTTGCTTTCCGCTAAGCACAAGAAGTGCTTTATATAGCATTTTATCTTTAATGTTATAATCATCTTCATTATTTTCGTTGCAAGTTATTTTATGGTAAGGGTATACAATAACTTTTTTAGCAACAATCAAACTGTCGTCAGTATAAATTTGTAAATTAGTTTTAAAAGTGTCTTTTAATTTAAATGTGTAAGACACTTCGTATGTGCCAACATTTTTTAAATTTAAGCCTCCGACAATTGGTTCGTATGTAGTTATTCCATCTTCAACAGGGAATACAAAATGTGCTTCTTCAAAAAATTTATCATCATCAAAATTTAGTAACTCGTTTAAGTTCTCATAAGCATCTATACTGCAATCATAATAAGCATCATTTGCTGTTTGACAAACTTCTTCTTCATCATATGTAAAACTTAAAAAGAAGCAATTAATATATCTAGCAGGTAAAGTTTTTGCACTTCTTGTAGAGTTAAAATCTAATAGAGAATAGTATTCAACATCTTCAATTTTGTATCTTCCGTGAAGTAGTTCATTTTCTATAGCAACAACACTTCCACCAGAAGATGTGTTTTGACCAACAATCTCATTAGTAGGCTCATCAAAAGTGCTAGAATATTTTAAAACAATGTTGTTTGGGTTTGCAACAACATCTGTAGAACCTACCCACGCTTTAAAAGCGTAAGTGGTATCTTTTTTAGAATATACAACATCTTGTGGCATTCTTTGTAAACCAATATCAAAGTTGCCATTTGTAAAGAAGGTTGTGTTTGTTGTTCTATATTTTGTGTTAAGCACTTGGGTAGAAATGTTGTTAAATGCAACATTTACATAAGATAATTTACCAAAGTGGTTTAAAATACTTATATCTTGTATATCATTGTTTAATAAAGAAATCTTTTCTAATTTAGAATTTGGGTGAGCATCATCTAAATCTGCAAGGCAAGAAAGCAAGCTTATATCTTTTATTTTATCGTTAACAAGTTCTAAATATTTTAGTTCTTTTAAGTCAACCAAATTGTTTAAAGAACTTTTACTATCCGTTTTATCACAAGAAGATAAGTTTTGGTCGCAAATACTTAAGCCTTTTAAGTTTTGAAAAGGTATGCTGTGTAAAAATGTTAAATCGGTAACATTTCTGCAACCAGGCAAAATTATATCATCATGTATAGGCAAGGTATAATTTTCACTTAAATCTAAATATTCTAAACTTGTGAAAGCGTATGTAATTGTTGTTATAGAATTAAAAATATCTTCTCTTATGCCTTGGTAAAAATTATCCCAAGTATTTGTTATATTATTTGCAACGGTGTCATTTTCGTCATTAACTTGCTCTGTATAAATTAGGTCAGATTGTTGATATGTGCCATTAGGGTTTAAAGCTTCATAATTGTAATCTACATAAATATTGTAAAGCAAAATTTTAACATCTGGGTCTATGTCAAGGCTGGCAAGAGAACTGCTTGCAATATTAGGAGCCAACACTTCAGAATTTTTACATTCTATTTTAAGTGTTGCAACGCTAGTGCTTGAATCGTAATTTGTAATAGTTATTTCTAATTGTGAGTTTTCATATTCTAAAGTATCGTTGTTTTGTAAAGAAATATATCCAGTATCATAAGAAGCTGTTGGCTCTTTAAGCTCTGTGCTACCAATACTTGTTGAACCATATGTAGAAATGTAACTTGTATTTAATTTAGGGTTGCTTGTTCTAGTTCCGTCAACATCGTTACTTGTTGGTGTGAAAATGTAATAAGGAATATAAGTGCTAGATGCATTTTTATATTTGCCGTTTGCATCAAATTGAGTGTTTATTCTTGCTATAGTAATTCCGTAATCTGCGCCTGGAGCAGGGTCAGAAATATTATAAGACCAAGCGTGTTGGCGAGTATTGTAAGTTGTAAAAGGTTGAATAATTATTGCTTGCCCGTTATATTTTGCACTAGTTGGTTCTATTACATAAATAGTTTCGCTAGCCGTGTTAATATCAATATCTCCAACATTTGTTATGTATTGAATTTCGGTAGAATCTCTCCAATTTAATGCCTGAGCATAAAAAGAGTTAAAGTTTGAATAAAATGGTCCGTTGCTTGTAATATCCCAGTTGCCGGCATAGTTATACACACTGTCACCATTTTCATCAATATAAGAAGTTAGTGGCATACCAAATAGGGTTAAGGTGTTTCTTAGGGCAACAGCGCGGGCATAATTTCTAACATCATTTGAGAATAAAGTGTCATCTGTGCCACCTGCATTTATAGCGTTTAATAGGTCGCCGTGAACAATAGAAAAGTTATTTACACTCACTTCCACACTGGTTCTTGTTGCACCACTATAGTAGTAATATTTTAGATAATCGTCATTAGGGGTGTTAAATGCAGAATTGTATGTATGGTTGTAAATTTTTAAACTGTTATTCAAATTACTTATTAAGGTGTCTTTATTGCCAGACAAATATGAATTTAACTGTCCAACATAAACAAAAATTAAATTTATATTTAGCCTACCCATATCGCTTGAAAGGGTGTTGTCGTATTCATCAAAACCACCTATTAGTGCGTTGTATACAGATTCATAAGTTGCTGTGTTGTCTGGTTCATCAATGTTAAAAACAACAGGTGTTCCGCTAGTAGTTGTTAAATTCTCATACACAATAGATGCGTTGTTTGTAGTTTTATCTCTAAGTGCTTCATATATAGCAGAAAAACCACTAGACATATTTGATGCAATATTATTAAGTTCGCTTTCATCAATAGAAGCATCATTGGTGTGCTTAAAATAAACAACATGAGCATACTGCGTTTTAGCATTTGTTGTATAAGTGTCATCGTACCAATTTAAACCGCTTAAACTTGCGTTGTTTTGTGTAGATGTTGTTGCAACTTTTTCATCACTGTTTAGAGTGTTTGTTCTAAACATATTCCAATTTGTAAATAATCCGCTTAAAAAGCACGAAAAAATTACAATTATACTAATTGATATTATTTGTAATGCTGTTGTTTTGTTTTTCATTTAACAC
>CAVFEO010000027.1:0-11775 GCA_963621425.1 bacterium
GTATTTTACGGCAATTATCAACTAATATTTGGCATTTCCTAATTTTAGGATTTATTTTTTCCACAACAAAAACATCTACAAATTTTTCTAGTTTATGCATTATATTGTGAGCATCGAATTTATCACCTTTAATACAAACAAACATATTGTAGCTAGCTCTATCACAACTGTTATCACTTATACCAAAAACATCTATGTCGGGATTATATAAATAGGCCTTCTTAATAATTACGCCTTTTAAAATATTATCTAGTTTCATACTCACCTCACAGTAATTTGTACTATTTGATTTTGGTTTATAACAACTCCTTCTTTTGGGAATTGGTCAACAACAATTCCACCATCTCCAACAAGTTCATAATTTAAATTTACTCTTTTAAGTTCTTCATTGGCTTTTGTTAAACTTAAACCAATTAAGTTTGGCATAGTTACTTGTTTTATTTGTACATTACTGCTTACAGGCAAGTCTCCATTTAAGGCAATTATTCCTTCAATTACTTTTTTAGCATATGGAGTTGCAACAATACTCCCATAATATGAAGTTCCCTTTGGTTCGTCTACAATAAATAATATTGCATAGTTAGGGTTATTTGCTGGATATGTGCCAAAAAAGCTCGCTATGTAATCACCAGAAATTTTGCCATTTGTGTACTTTTGTGTTGTACCAGTTTTTCCTCCAACACTGTATCCTGGAATAAATGTATAATTTCCGTTTGGTCTACCAACTGCATCTTCTAAAAAAATCCTTATAGTATTACTCACTTCTGGAGATATTACCCTTCTTTTAACTTCTTTATCTCTCGCTGTTATTATATTGTTATTTACATCTAATATTTCTTTGACAATATATGGTGTAAGTAGTTCTCCTCCATTAATTGTAGCACAAAGAGCACAAGTTAATTGTATTGGCGTAACAGCAACAGCTTGTCCAAACCCCATTCTTGCAAGGTCAACATTTTTTACAATATCTTTATCCATCATAATACCCGCAACTTCGCCCTGAAAATCTATACCTGTTACTTTCTCTAATCCAAAATTATGTAATTGTTCATAAAACCTTTCAACTCCAAGTCTAAGAGCTAAATCTATAAAAACGCTATTACACGAATTACAAAATCCATCTTGAAAGTTCTCTGATCCGTGCCCAATTAATTTCCAACACTTTATTTTTTCGCCATCAACAATTCTATATCCTGGGTCATAAAATTGTTCATCTACTGTAACTACTTTTTCATTTAACGCTATGGCTGATGTTAAAATTTTAAAAGTTGAACCCGGTTCATAAACATCAGTTACCAGCATATTTTTAGAGTTTGCAAGCAAAGATTTCACATCATTACGTGGTACATTGTTCAAGTCAAAACTAGGTTTACAACTCATTGCAAGAACTTCCCCCGTATTTGGATTAATAACAAGTGCCATTGCCTTACTTGCTTTTTGTTCTTGAATACATAGTGATAATGCATCTTCTAATAGTGATTGTATATTATGGTTTATTGTCGTTACTATTTTGCAACCCTTTTGGCTTGGTAAATAATAATCTATAGTATTATCTATTTCATTACCTTTTACATCACTTTGCGTTAATAATGTACCATTTATGCCTTTTAATAAGTCATCATAATAGCTCTCTATTCCAAATTGTCCAATATTATCTACAGTTGTAAAACCCAAAACTTGTGTAAGCAAATCCCCATAAGGATACTGCCTTTTATAATTTTCACTTAAAACAATTCCCTGCTTTTTGGCATCTCTTATTTTCTTTGCCTTACTTTCATCAACCTGTAATTTAATCACAACCTCAGAAACAGTTTGGTCTATAACTTTTTTATAAACCTCATCAAAATCCAAATCCAACTCTTTGCTTAAAAATAAAGCAACATCATTACTATCTACAACATTTTTATGCCGTACATACACATCAAATGTCAGTACGGATTTTGCTAAAACAGCCCCTGTTGAATCTATAATTTCTCCGCGCTCTGCTTTAAGCGGGACATCTCTCGTCCATTGGTCAGTGGCTTTAATTTGCAAATTGGCACCATCAATTATTTGAATAAAGCCCACACGAACAATAAGAGCAAAAAATAAAAAGGTTATTAGTAATATAAATACTAACAACCTCTTTTGTAATAATGCAATTGAATAATTATTGTGCATTAACCATTTTAGCCTCCAAATACTCGAGAGACAAAGGTAACAAATCTATCATACCAATTACTTTGGTTTGGAACATCTTGAACTGCAGACGCATTACTTTCTACATAATCATATGTAGTTGCCATACCAGCAACAAAACCAGCTTCAACCATTTTAGCCTCAACAGAATCTGATTGAGTAGCTTCATTAATAGCATTTAAATATTCTTCATTTTGTTGCGCCATTTCTGTATATACTTGTGTTGAAGCTTGCAATTCTGTATTCATAGAAGAAATAATAATAAAATTAGCAACAAATAAAGCCATTAAAAAGCCTGCTATAAAATAGCCTGTTATCAAAATTGCTTTTGGTCTAGAATATGCTCTAACCTTAGCACTTGTTTTTACTTTAGCACTTTCCCTTGCAGTGCCATAGTCAAAATATTTTTGATAATCCTTTTTGTGTTGGGTTTGAGTTTGTGTAAGAGTTGCTATAGATGCATTACCTTGACTTACTCTATCCATAAGTATATTCCTCCTAATCTAAATTATTACTATTTATAATTTTTCTGCCACTCTTAATTTTGCGCTGTGGCTTCTTTTATTGTTTTCTATTTCTTCATTTGTTGCTGTAATTACTTTGTGATTTATCATTTTAATTTCCGCCTTGTGATGACAAACACAAATTGGAACTTCCGGCGGGCAAATACAGTTTGTAGACATTTCTTTAAATACAGTTTTAACAATTTTATCTTCTAAAGAGTGAAATGTTATTACACAAATGCGCCCGTTAGTGTTTAGCCTACGAATCATATTTTCTAACGCTTCTTTTAATTTATTTAATTCTCCATTAACTTCAATTCGTATTGCTTGAAATGTTTTTTTGCTTACTGCTCCACCTTTATTTTTAATCTTGCTAGGATAACATTTTTCTATTATTTGAACTAATTCTTGAGTGGTTTCAATTGGTTTAGCACTTCTTGCTATGACTATAGATTTTGCAATTTTTCTAGAAAATCTTTCATCGCCATATTCGTAAATAATTTTTGCTAAATCTTCTTCAGAATAATTGTTTACAACTTCGTATGCACTTAACTTTTGCGTCTTATCCATACGCATATCAAGTTTGCCATCGCCAATATATGAAAAACCTCTTTCATAATTGTCTAATTGATAAGATGAAACGCCTAAATCTAGCAATATGCCATCAACCTTATCAATGTTTAAATCATCCAAAATTTCTGGCATATTCTTAAAATCATTATGAACTACTACAAAATTATTTGAGATTTTAAGCAATCTTTCTTTGCTAACTTTTATAGCATCTTCATCTTTATCAATTGCAATTAACTTTCCTTTAGGTATACGCTTTAATATTTCACTGCTGTGCCCCGCTCCACCCAATGTTCCATCAACATATATTCCGTTTGGCTTAATATGAAGACCTTCAAGACATTCGTTTAGCATAACAGGCAAATGCTTAAATTCCATACTTAGTTAAATCTCCAATAACTTCATCAATATTTACATCTTTATTATAAGCATCCCAAGCTTCTTCATCCCAAAGTTCAACCCTGTTCCCAACACCAACACTTACAATGTTTTTCTTTATATGAGCAAACTCTTTTAAGTAAGTTGGTAAAACAAATCTTCCTTGAGAATCTTCTTCTGCTGTATAACCAGATGAAAATAACGCTCTTACAGATTTTTGTGCTTGCAAATCACCTAGTGGTAATTCTCTTAATTTAGAATTTAATGTTTCTTCCATTTCCTTTTGAGAAAATACAAACAAACATCCATTGGTACCTTTCATAATTACATAATCGCTACCAAGTTGATTCCTTAATTTGGCAGGAATACGCAATCTGTTTTTATCATCAAGTTGATGTCTATATTCACCAATTAACATAAACCCACCTCCTTAAAATTATTACACTAGGCGCATTTTATCTATTATCACTTTTTATCATAATAAAATTTTCAACCACTTTCAACCACTTTCAACCACAAATTATTTATCAAACATATGTACATATTTTCACTTAAACACTTAACAAAATAAAAGAAAAAGAGACATCAAAAAATGTCTCTTTCTAAATTTTTTTAATTTTTTTTTAAATTTTTTTATTACTTTCTTCTATTTCTCTTTCTAGCTAACTCTGCTTTCTTCTTCTTTTTAACACTTGGCTTTTCATAAGCTTGTCTTTTTCTTAAATCACCAATAATGCCATCTTTTTGGCACTTTCTCTTAAAGCGCTTCAAAGCACTGTCTAAAGTTTCAGTTTCGCCTACTTTAACAGTTGTCATTACCTACTCACCACCTTCCGACTAAATAATATATTATATTATAACCACAAATTATGCGTTTGTCAACTGTTTTTAACATCAAATTCATCTAGCTTATACAAAACTACGCTTGCAAGCATAATACTTGCAGTTTCTGCTCTAAGTATTCTATTCCCTAAAGAAACACAATGCGCACCCGCTTGAATTATCTGTTCTGCCTCTTTTTCAGAAAAACCCCCTTCACTTCCAATTACAAGCGCAACTTTTTTATTTTTTGGCATTTTATCTAATACTTTATTTAAACTGCCATCTTGATTTTTTTCATAAGCAAAAAGAACATAATCATATTCTTGAATATCTTTTAGCATTTCTTTAAATGTAATTGGCTCTTTTACATCTAATAATTTAGTCCTCTTGCATTGCTTACAAGCATCTTTTGCTATTTGCAAAAACCTATCCTTTTTATTTACGCTTTGTTTACCTATGCAAAACTCACTTTCAAACGGAACTATTGCTTTTATCCCAAGTTCGGTAAATTTAGTTATTAAAAACTCAAATTTCTCGCCCTTAAGCATTGCGGTATAAACAGTTACATCACTAACAGGATTGGTTTTGGCTTGTATTACTTTATTAACTTTTATTTGCGTTTGTTTTTTTGTTATAGATAAAATTGTGCAAATATAAGAGTTTTCTGTATTGTTGTATAGTTCAATTTCTTCCCCAACACTGCACCTTAACACCCTAGATAAATGGTTGTGTTCAACTTCATCTAAAAACAACTCATCACCTTGTTTTATATTTTGAATATCTGTAAAAAATGTTTTCATATTGCTATTATACTGTAAAAGCGAAATTATTGCAAATATCACACAAAAATAACTTGAAAATTAATAATTTATGATATATAATAATTGCATATTAATTGTTAAAGGATAAAATATATGAAAATAGCACTAATCACTGGCGGAGCTCAAGGCATTGGTTCTGCGATATGCAAAGAACTAGCAAGCCAAAATTATTTTGTTATTATAAATTACTTTAAAAGCAAAACCCAAGTAGATAAACTTGTTAAAGAAATAAAAGAAGCAAACGGTTATGCAGAAAGTTATATGTGCGATGTAAGAAATTATGAAGACAATGCAAAAATGGTTGATTATATAATTAAAAAGTATGGTCAAATTGACTTGCTTGTAAATAATGCCGGCATTAGCGAACACAAACTTTTCCAAGATATTACTATGGAAGATTACAATAATATGATATCAACTAACCTATCAAGCGCTTTTATGCTTTCTCAAATGGTTGTAAAACATATGATAAGCGCACAAAAAGGTAAAATAATTAACATATCTTCTATTTGGGGATTGTGTGGCGCTAGTATGGAAGTTCACTATAGCGTAGCTAAAGCGGGGCTTATTGGCTTAACAAAATCTCTTGCACAAGAACTTGCCCCATCTAACATACAAGTAAATTGTGTTGCTCCTGGCGCAATTAACACTCGCATGATGCAATGCTTCACTCAAGATGAAATTACAGATTTCTGCGATACAATCCCACTTGGTCACTTGGGCACCCCAGAAGATGTTGCTGCTTGCGTAGGCTTTTTAGCCAGCGATAAAGCAAACTATATAACCGGTCAAGTCCTTTCCCCAAACGGCGGAATAGTTATTTAAAAAAGGCTTTTGATAAGCCTTTTTTGTTTTAATTACATTCTTTCCATGTATTCGCCAGTTCTGGTATCTACCCTAATTGTGTCGCCATTGCTTACAAATAGCGGAACAGAAATCATAACACCAGTTTCTAGTTTAGCTGGCTTCATTGCAGTTTTTGCTGTATCGCCTGCAACTGCTGGTTCACATTCAATAATCTTTAATTCTACAAAGTTAGGTGGTTCAACTGAGAAAGTTTTACCCTTGTAAGATTGTACGAATGCTGTCATATTTTCTGTCATATACTTTAAAGCATCTTCGCAAATGTCAAAATTTAATGCTACTTGGTCAAAGTTTTCCATATCCATAAAATAGCACAAATCGTCATCTCTGTACAAATATTGCATATCCTTACGCTCTATTGTTGCAATTGGATATTTATCTGTTGGGTTAAAAGTTTTTTCTAAAGTTTGACCAGTTACAACATTTTTAAGTTTAGTTCTAACAAATGCTGCCCCCTTACCTGGTTTTACATGTTGGAAATCTACAACAGTGTAAACTGTTCCATCCATATCAAAAGTAGTTCCTTTTCTAAAATCGCCTGCTACTACCATAATTAAAATCCTCCTATTTTATAAGCAATTATAACATTTATTATTTATTTTTACAAATGTTTTTATATATGTTTTGTAATTTTAATGCATCTTGAGCCATTATATCACGAGATTCGCAAATAACAACAGGCTCAATATTAAGTTCTAATAAAGCTTCTGCAAGCGGTGCAAACTCTGGACCAAACTTTCCGTTGTCTAGTTGCAGATGCTTAACTTCGCCTTTTTCTGTGTATTCTATTTGAGAAAAATGTATGTGTACATTTTTTATTTTTTCATACCCCAAATTATCTATTGCATACTGTAAAATTTTTATAAAATCTTTTTTTTCTTTTAATGCCCCTTGCATTGTGCAGTTTATATGCCCAAAATCAAATGTAGGGATAAACACTTTATCTATTTTGCAGAATTCAACAATTTCTTCATAATTGCCAATTTGCGTGTATTTGCCCATAGTTTCTAGGCAAACATAATAATCATCAAAGCCTTTTTGATGTATAAGTTCTGCAAGCCTTTTTAAATTTTTACTGCAATTAAAAAGTGCTACATCTCTTGTCTGTTTGCTGTTTGCTCCTGTATGGACAACAACCCTTTTCCCACCAAAATTTTTAACAAGTTCTAAACTATCTAGCACATACTTGAATGATTTTTGAATTTGTTCTTCATCTGGGCTAGCAAAATTAATAAAATAAGGTGCATGCACAGATATTTGTATGTTATGATTTTTTGCTTCTTCTGCAATTTGCATTGCCTTCTCTCTTTTTATTAAAATTCCTCTACCACAAGGATATTCAAAAGCACTTAAGCCCATTTCTTGCAAAAATTTTGGAGCATCAACAGAGTCTTTATACCCTTTTTCATAAAAAAGCAAATCGTTGCCAGCTGGTCCAAACCTAATCATCTAAGTATATCTCCATTTTTAATAATTTATCTTGTGCGTTACCTATTGCAAAAAGCTTATTATTATCATATAAATAGTATTTACCATTTAATGCATTTGTTTTAACTGATAAACCGTTTCTTAATTTTTTTGCATTTAGTTCATCTAATTCAATTTTATCTAATTTATATACACTGTCTATTGGAATAATATATTTTTGTGGATTATCACTATCAAGCAAATCTACTAAAGTTACACCATTATCTAAATTAAAATCTTCTACATTACTTCTTATAATTAATGGCATATAAGCAACTGTGTTTAATTTGCGAGCCAAATCTCTGCACAAACTTCTAATATATGTACCAGAAGAACAAACAATTTTAAACAAATATTTGTTTGCATCAATTTGTTCAACCAAATCGAATTCATCTATTTTTATGCGTTTAGGCAAAAGTTCAAACTCTTCGCCACATCTAGCCAAATCATAGGCACGCTTACCATTAATTTTTTTAGCACTAAATTTTGGTGGCAATTGGTCAATTTCACCTATAAAATCTTTTAACGCAACATTTATTTGTTCAGATGAGATGTTGCAATTTACATCAATTTTGTCAACAATACCAAAAGAATCTAATGTATCTGTTTGTTTACCAAAAACAAATATTGCATAATAAGTTTTAGTTTTATTTTGCATTAAGTCAAACAACTTCGTCGCTTTACCAATTGCAAGTGGCAATACGCCAACCCCTGCTGGGTCTAAAGTTCCCATATGTCCAACTTTTTTAATGCCAAATTTTTTTCTTACTTTGGCTATTACCTGAAATGATGTTAAACCATCAGGTTTTATTACATTTAAAAAACCGCTATTCAATTACAAATTTACCAGCCTTTTCAACTAATAATTTAATTACTTCATCTTCTTTTTTGTAAATTTTGCAACCGGAAGCCATTGTGTGTCCGCCTCCGCCAAAGCAAGATGCAAGAGCATTAACATCAACTTTGCCCGCTGACCTAAAAGAAACTTTAAAGCCACCATCATAATCTTGTCTATAAGTTATAGCAACTTCAACCCCTTCAATACCAACAAGCGAATCAACCATTCTTGGCATATCGTCTTCAGTGGCTTGAATATCTAATATTTCTTTTTTATTCAAGCCAGAAATAACCACTTTATCGTTACAATAATATTGTATTTTGTTTAGTATAACATTAGTTAATTTAACTTGCTTTTTAGTCATAGCTCTAAACAAGTAAAACATCATTCTATCAAAATCAATATTATAACTATAAAGTTCACTTGCAATTTCGTGTGTTTTACTTGTTGTTGATGGATATTTAAAACATCCAGTATCGGTACAAATACCAGATAATAAAGCTTCTGCCATACTATCACTTAATTGTTGCTTAGTTTCTTTTAAATACTCATAAACAATTTCACATGCACTGCTAGCTTGTTTAACATAAAACAATTTGCCATATAAAGTGTTTGATGTATGGTGGTCAATATTAATTGTTTTGTTGCCTTTATCTTCAAATATATAAGAAAAAGCACCAAGCATTTTAGGTGAAGCACTATCTACCGCCATATACAAATCATACTTACTTTCTATTTTGTTTTTGATAATATTTTTAGTTAAAAATGAAAAATTTTTTGCAATTGGCTCCGCATTAAATATATCTGCTTTAATACCTAATTTTTCTATTGCATAATATAAAGCAAGTCCAGAGCCTAAACAATCTCCATCTGCTTTAACATGAGTGAATATGGCTACAGACTTGCTATTTTTTATTTCATTATATATTTCTTCAAATGAATTCATTAATTATTGCTCCCCATTATCTTCATCATCAGGTATATCTAGAGTAGATAAAATTTGATCTATCTTTTCTCTATATTCATTTCCTCTATCGCGTATAAACTTAATAGCAGGAACAGTGCGCAAAGTTAAGCGTTTACTTAATAACTTTCTAATATATCCAGCACAAGATTGCAAAGCTTGAAATGTTTGCTCTTCATCTTTGCTGTTATATATGCTTACATAAGTTTGAGCATATTCTAGTTCATTATCAACTTCAACTTTTAGCACTGTAATTATCCCATCAAGTCTTGGGTCATTTAATTCATATTGAATTATTTCTGAAATTAATTCTCTTATTTCAACATTAATTCTATTTAATCTTGAACTTTTCAATTAACTACTCCTTTATTTGTTCGTTAATATATACTTTAATTAAATCGCCTTCTTTAAATTCTGGATCTCTAAGTTTAATACCACATTCAAAGCCTTCAGTAACTTCTTTTACATCATCTTTAAATTGCTTTAAACCTTCAATAACACTTTCTACTATTAACTCATCATCGCCTCTATAAACTTTGGCAACGGCGCCACGCTTAATAACGCCTTTTTTAACCATACAACCAGCAATAAGCCCAGAACCTGTAATTTTATACACCATTCTAACTTCCGCTGTACCAATATAAGTTTCTTTAAACTTAGGTTTAACAAGAGCTTTAACTGCTAAATTAATATCATCTAACATATCGTAGATAATTCTATAATTCTTAATTGTTACACCTTGTTTTTCTGCAAGTTTTAAAGCTTTAGATTCTGTTTTAACATTAAATGCTACAACCATAGCATTAGAGGTTTGAGCAAGTTCTATATCATTTTCGTTAACATTACCAACACCGCCATGTATGCAATGGATTTCAACTTCGTCATTTTTAATACCCATTATACTTTGTTTTATAGCCTCTAGTGAGCCTTGAACATCTGCTTTTATTATAATATTTAAAATGGTCATATCTTTTGTCTTTTTCATAAATTCATCAATAGATACACCATTACCTGCCTTGGCAAGTTCAATTTGCTCTTTAACTTTTCTCTCTTGAACAATTTGTTTAGCAAGTTTTTCGTCAACAACTTGAGCAATTTCACCAGCCTTTGGAACTTCGCTAAAGCCTAAAACTTCTACAGCATAAGAAGGCGATGCAGATACAACATTATTACCATTTGCATCTACCATTGCTCTAATTTTTGCGATGCTAGTTCCGCAAACCATAGTATTACCAATTTTTAATGTACCATTTTGAATTAGTAATGTTGCAAGAGGACCTCTGCCTCTATCTAGTTTAGATTCAATTACAACAGCAACAGCTGGTCTGTTTGGGTTTGCCCTAAAGTTTTCTATATCAGCAACAAGTAGCATAATTTCAAGCAACTTGTCAATACCTTCGCCTGTACGAGCAGAAATTGGAACAATTATTGCATCTCCGCCCCATTCTTCTGGCAATACTTCATATTCAGTTAATTGTTGCTTAACTCTTTCAATATTTGCTTGAGGGGCATCTATTTTGTTTATGGCAACAATCATTGGGACTTTTGCATTCTTAATGTGCTTGATAGCTTCTACAGTTTGAGGCTTAACACCATCATCTGCAGCAACTACTAAAACAGCAATATCTGTAACATTTGCACCACGAGCACGCATTGCTGTAAATGCTTCGTGACCTGGTGTATCAATAAATGTAATTTGTCTACCGTTTTTGGTGATTGTATAAGCACCAATATGTTGAGTAATTCCACCAGCTTCGTTAGATGCTATACTTGTTTTTCTAATTGCATCTAAAAGTGATGTTTTACCATGGTCAACATGTCCCATAACTGTAATAATTGGTGGTCTTGGTACAAGATTTTCTTCACTATCAACAATGTTTCTATTGTCAACCATTAGCTCTTCTGCAGTCTTTTCAACTTTCTTTTCTAACTCTATTCCAAATTCATCTGCAATTAAAGCTGCTGTATCATAATCTATATAGCTGTTAATGTTTGCCATTACACCAAGAAGCATTAATTTCTTAACTATTTCAGATACTGTTTTACCTATTTTTTCAGAAAAATCTTTCACAGTAATTTTTTCACTTGTCATAACAGCTTTCTTAATTTCTATAACAACAGCATTGCTCTTTTTATTCTTTTTATTCTTATCATCAGTAGCAAAAATATCTTGGTCATCATCGTAGTTCTTTTTGCCTTTCTTGTATGAAATATCATCGTCATAATCTTTATTAAACTTTTTCTTTCCACTATTTTTGTTGGCGAATTTGTTCTTAGAATTATCAATATTTACAGCAACAGCTTCTGCAGATTTTCTAAATTCGTTCAAAGAGTTCTTTTTTGCATTATTATTGTTTGTAAACTTATTTT
>CAVFEO010000028.1:0-1588 GCA_963621425.1 bacterium
CTCTTACCTCCTTGTAAATTTGCAGTATTCAACCAAAATGTTCTTGAATTTACATCAAAAAAAACAGCGGAACATCCGAAGTCAATGTGTATTATATCACGACAAAACAGTTTTTGCAATAGTTTTTTGTTAATTTTTTTTCTTTTACAATTATATTTTATTCATTTTTTGCGTTTTTATTTATATTATGGTGGTTGCTTTTTTAAAATTATTGCGTTTTCTTTTGTTTTTTTTAGCATAATAATATATAGTAATATTATTAAATTTATGGAGTGTTTTTATGTTTTATTGTAAAAATTGTAAAAGCAAAAGTGAAGGGGCAGTTTGTCAAACTTGTGGCACACCTTTTACTAGGGCTGATGAAATTATAAAATGTCCTAATTGTAACAAAATGTTCTTTAAGCCAGATTATGATTTTAAATGTACTAAATGCGGTGCTTTAGTTCCTGTTGTAAGTGCTGGGGCTGGGCAACAAAATGCAGGCTTTAACAATATGGCTAGCCAACAAAATATGTATGGTGCACAAAATATGCAAGGGGGAATTGTTCCGCCAAATATGCAAGGCGTGCAAAACCAAATGCCAAACCAAAATATGAATATGCAAAATGGTATGTACCAAAATGCGCAAAACAATATGGCTGGGCAAGGTTATGTGCAACCAAATATGCAGGCACAGCAAAACCCTTATATGCAAAATGCCTATAATAATATGGGTCAAGATGCGTACAATCAAAATGCGAATATGCAAAACGCAAATGTTATGGGCGAACAAAATATGCAAAATCCTATGCAAAACCAATACAATCAGCAACAAAACGCCCAAAAACAAAGCCAAACAACCAGCGCAGATGACTTTTTATCTTTGTTTTCTTCTAGTGATATACAAAGTGAAGAAGGTGACCACAATGAAGAAGGCGAAATGGATTTTGAATCTTTGCGTAGCGAAGAGAATAATCAAGTTAGCGAAGAACAAGTGTTAGATGATGGCAAAAAGTATGACGAAAATGGCTACGAAATTGTAGAAACTGGCACGCCTAAGAGCAGTAAGAGTAAAAAGAAAAAAGGCGGGGCAGAAAAAGCAGAAAAAGAAAGCAGTGGCAAGGGTATTAAGGCTTTTGCTTGGACAGAGTTTATTTTGCTAATTGCTTGTGTAGTGTTTATTGGTTATTTAATGATAGGTCAATACATCATAACACCAGATGCTTGCCAAAGAGCTTGGACGGAATATACTAAAGCTCAAACTTTGGTAAATGACACGGAATATACAGATAAACAAAAGAGTGTTTCTCAAGTAGAAGTAACAGAAGATGGCAATTTTGCAGTTTATAAAGTAACAGATAAAGAATCGTGGATTGTGTTTAAAATAGAAAAAGGTTTTTCACTTGGTAACTTCTTTAATATGTCAAAGGCACAAGTTGTTGATGAATATAGTAGCGAGGCAGATGCTATTGCAAAAATGAACCAACTTGCAGAAGAAAAATAAAAATAATAAAAATAAAAACTAGGCTTTGTTGCCTAGTTTTTTTATTTAATTTATCTATTATTAATGCTATCAATAGGGTTCTTTTTAGCAATTTTCCATACCGGT
>CAVFEO010000028.1:1598-11769 GCA_963621425.1 bacterium
AGAATGTAGAAATTACTGCAACAAACATACTTATAGCAAATATTAAAATTACTTGTCTTATACCAAAATGCAAAAGCGAAATTGTAAGGCCCAAATCAACAAGCAAACTTCTGCTTATAAAGTAAGATGCAACAAATGTTGCTATTGTTGCTAGTACAAAGTTTATTAATGCAATAACAAAACTCTCTGAAAAGAAAATGCTAAATACATCACGCTTGCCTGCACCAATTGCCCTAAGTACGCCAATTTCTCTGCGTTTGTATGAAATACTAGTTGATATAAAGTTCATTAGCATAAAAGATGCAAACACTGCAAATCCTAAACCAACATATAAAAATGCTTGGCTTAAATTAACTATAGTGCTAGCAAAAGAATCTAACATCATGGTAGCTGCAAATTGTATTTTATAACTATTTTTGTTGTCTTTATAATTAACTAAATAAGAAACAAGTTTTTGGTCTGCGCTATTTTGTTTTAATCTTGTTAATAAATAGTTGTAACCACCAAACATACTTTTAACAGTGCTAGCGTTTGCATAGCAATAGTAATTATAATCTTTAGTTATTCCAACAATAGTTAAAGTTTTTGGAATTCCTTTTTGTTCTTCTTTTATTGTTAATTTTACACCGCTATCTAAAAGGGCTTGGTAATTTATAGGTTCGGTTGTATCTAGGACACTGTCAAATTGGCTTTTAGATATAATTATGCAATTATCTCCTAAATTTGTTATATCAGTGCCTGTTTTTAAATATAAAACATTATAATTTTCAAAAGTCTTTTTTGTGTATCCATCTGGGACATCTGCAGGGTTATTATATTCATATTCATTATTATATCCATCAAAATACAAATTGCTATTTTGTTCGTTATATTTAGCTATGGCATCATTTATTTCGTATAAACCATTTATATAAAAATTGTTTTTGCGATAAGTATATGTATAATAGTTCATATTATTTGCGCCATTTCTTACAATGCTTTCGTACTTTTCTTGTGTTACATAAGTCATATTTACAAGGCCGTATTTTAAAATGGTATTTATTTCACTAGAAGTTATGTAACTTTGTATGTTGTTTTGGTTGTTTTGGCTGTTTGTGTATTTAGATATATCTGTATCATCTTCAACAATGCCAACAATTTTATACTCCTCATCTCCCAATCTAAATTTATATGGTGCCAAGTCTTCATATTTAGTTATATTAGAATATGTTTTTTCTAAAGAATTAAAAATGTTTTTAGAAATGCAAATTTCATCACTGTTTGCAGGCTTAGTACCGTAAATTATTTTTAAATTAAGTTTATTTATGTTTTCATTTGTAAGAGGTAAAGAGCCAGAACATATAGTGCCATAAATGCTACCATAACTTGGTGATGAGCTATATACTAAATCTGAACCATTAAGTTGAAAATATGATTGCTGATTTACTACTTTAAAAAAATCATATTCAGGGAATTGTTTTTCTATTTTCTTAACATCTTCATCTTTAAACATAACATCGCGGTCGTAATACTCATTTTCTTCATATGTACTTGTTAGAGAAAGAGTCTTCATGTTTAATTGGTCAATAGATTGGTATGTAGATGTGGCAACATTAAAACTTGCCATTGTGTCAATTAAGCCAAACATTGCAAAGGCAATAAAAGATAGTAAAATGGTAAAAATTAATCTAATTGGCTTGTGTTTTAGCGAACTTGTACCCATTTTAAAGGCATCTTTTTGTTTAAGTTTAGAATGTATTAGTTTTAGATCGTTAGGGTTGTAGTGTTTTAATTTAACATCTTCTTGTGTTGTGTTTTTAAAAACTTCACGGTTGCCATCATCAGTAATAAATGCAATTTTTTTAATTTCATCATTTGGTCTTTTTTCAAAAGAAATAATGGTGTCGTCATTTTTTATATTTTTCTGTATTAGGCTAAATATTTTAATAAAATCTTCTTTAGAAACATTTTGTCCCTTTTTAATGTGCACAATTTTATCATCAATATAACTTACGCCAGAAGCACTTTTTAGCCCTTCAACTTCTTTTTTAGTTACATCTCTAATAATTTTTCCATCTTTTAGTTCAATAACTCTGTCGCCATAAATTTCAGCGAACTCTCTATCGTGTGATACAACTATAATAAGTTTTGTTTGAGATAACTTTTTAAGTGTATCCATAACTTGCTTACCGGTGTTGCTATCAAGTGCGCCGGTTGGCTCATCTGCCATAATAATTTCTGGGTCTTTAATTAAGGCTCTTGCAATTGCAACTCTTTGTTTTTGTCCACCAGAAAGTTGGTTAGGGCTTCTTTTATAGTATCCGCTAAGGTCTACGCTATCAAGTAATTTATTCACATTTTCCTTACTTGGCTTTTTGCCTTGTAATTCAAGTGCAATTTCTAAGTTTTTACCAACAGAAAATTCTTCTAAAATGTTGTATTCTTGGAAGATAAATCCAATAAATGTATTTCTATAGGCGTCAAAATCTTTTTGTTTAAAATCTTTTGATGATTTGCCTTTTATTATAATTTCACCAGCATCAAAAGAATCTAATCCGCCAATGGTATTAAGTAGGGTACTTTTACCACTTCCACTTTTTCCAAGCAAAAAAATCATTCCTTTATCAGGGAAGTCAATGCTAACTTTATCAAGCGCGGTTACACTTTTATTGTTTTTGCCTTTAATTTTGTAAATTTTTGTTAAGTTTCTTACGCTAAGCATATAATATTGTTCGCTCCTAAATGTTTGATACAAAAGTATAACATTTTTTATCTTTTATGGCAAAATATTTATTATGTTTAAAAAAAAGAACACAATAAATGCTCTTTTAAAAAATGTTACAAAAATCAAATCCAATAATTTGGTCAAGTTCGCTTAAATCTTCTTGCAAAAGTTGCATATGAACATAGGCTTCATCAATGTTCGCTTTTTCTATGTAAGATTTTGCTTGGTTAAGTTCTTTGCCAATTTCAAGCAAGTCTTTATGGTTGTATAAAAAACAAAAATTATATTCGTGTTTTTTCCAATAATCGTAAGTTGCATTTAGGGAAGATATAATCTCTTCATTGCTATTTTCTTGTTTTATTTGCTCAATTATTTGTTTGCTTTGCTCCGAAATATCTAAAAGAGAAGTTTTAACATAAGTAACTTCAACTAATACCAAACTTAATATAATAAGCGTAAAAATTGCAATTATTGTAAGTTTTGTTTTCATATATCTTGCTCCTTAATATTTTTTTGTGTTGTGCCTAAACTTGCAAAAAGCACTTTTGCATCTTCATCTCTTGTTTGTAAAAAAATTTTGCCAGTTTTATCATATTGCATAACAATTACATCTTTAATGCTTGTTTTTTGAGATGCTAAAAAGTTGTTTAATGTACTTTCATCTATGCCAAATCTAACCAAATTAACAGTAGATAACTTGCCGTCACTTATCATAATATAAGGCAAAGGCGGGTCTTCATCTTTTATTTTTAAGTCTTGCTTTGTTACATTTTGGCACGCATCTTTTGGTATTACGCTAATATTTCCGTTAGTTTCCATAATAACATAAAGCACTTCGCTAAGCGACATATAACCAGCGTATCTGCAAGTTTCAATAACATCTGCAATGGTTAAATTGCAATGTTTTAAATTGTTTTCTAATACTCCTTGCGGGCCAACCAAAATAATTGCTTGTCCGTTTATAAATTTACGCAATCTAATACTTTTACACGCAATAAATGTAATTATAATATGCAATAGGGTTAGCACAAAAAGCGGTATAATTCCGTTAAGCAAAGGTATTGTTAAATCACTCATTGGTATGCTTGCAAGGTCTGCAATAATTAGTGTAATAACAACATCAAGCGGTTGCATTTGTGCTATTTGTCTTTTGCCCATAATTCTAATAACAAGTAGCAAAACAATGTAAATTATAATGCTTCTTATAATCATAGTTGTCATACTTTTAGTATGGTGCTTTTTTATTTAGTTATGCGTTTTATTTTTAACAATTTATAGGCTATGGCTTTAACATTATACAAGTTTAATATTTGGCAACAAGTGCAGTAGCAAATTGCGCTAATTGCACCGCTAATAATTAAAGATAAAAATAGCGGAATAAAGGCACTTAAAATGTTGTATATAAAACTTGTTAGCAAAGAGCAGGCTAGAGCAACAAAAACAAGTTTTGCAAGTAATTTATAACAATTAGCATCAATGTAGTTTAGTTTTGTTATTTTATACAAGTTGCACGCACATACAATAAGGCTTTGTACAAATAGGGCAATAATAATAGCGTCTATGCCAATGTGTTGTGGCAAAATGAACAGCAATGCAACCATAACAACAGAGGAGTAAATAAAATATAAAAAAGTCTGTTTTTCAAATTCAAGCGAGTTTAATATAGAAGTTGTTATTCCGCTTAAACTAAAAGGTATAAGCATTAAACTGCATTTTACTAAAAAGTCGCCAGCCAAAGGCGAATTAAACAAAAACACGCAAATAGGTTCACCAAGAGATAAAAATAGGGGAACGCATAAGCAGGCAACAAAGCAAGCAAAATTAAATGCAGATGTTACTTGTTTTGTTATTAAAGCATTATCTCCTGTAGCCTTTGCGCGCGATAAAGAAGATATAAGTGTTATGCTTAAAGA
The DNA here is from genome assembly GCA_963621425.1 of bacterium. Taxonomy (GTDB): domain Bacteria; phylum Bacillota; class Clostridia; order Christensenellales; family UBA1242; genus CASFBJ01. The sequence continues at coordinate 6,216 of CAVFEO010000028.1, forward strand.
ATCTATAACAGTAGTGGGTAAAAACATTAGCGGGAAAGCCATACCCATACTTATGCCAAATAGGGTTAAAACTTGTTCGTTTGTGTAACCAACACGCATTAAGCAAAAGGGTATAATAAGCGAAATTAGTGGCTGAATTAAACTGGATAAAAACCTAAGTGCAGTAACTGGGGTGCTGGATTTTATAACTTCTTTAAAAGATTGTTTTGAAAAACAGAACTTACCGCCTTTCCTCTTGTATAAAATAAGAATTAGCACGCAAGAGATGAATATTGCAATAGTAAGAGAGGCACTTGCACTAATGGCTTTTTCTATTACGGAATAAGAAAATGCAAGGGCTATTGTGCAGGCAATTATTCTTACATATTGCTCAATAAGTTCAATTATACACACGCTTTTATAATCGTCTTCACCCCAAAGGTAACCGCGTATTACGCCATGCAAGGCAGAAAAAACAACTGCAGGTAGTAGGGTTATTAAAATTAACATACAACTTGCATCTGTAAAAATATTTGTTAGCACATTTTTAAAACAAAATATGCAAAGGCATAAAAACAAAGCAGAAGAAAAAGCAATTAGCATTGCACTTGTTGTAATGGCATATTTATGTTTAGCATTTTTAAGAGCGCTATATTTTGCGCTTAATCTGCTAACGGCAAGAGGGAGCCCACTGCAACAAATTGTTACAAGGCTTGCAAAAACAGAAAAGGCTATTTGGTACACGCCAAGAGCCTCTGCACCCATCACGCGTGACATATATATTCTAAAAATAAAGCCGGAAAGGCGTGTAAAAATTGTAAAAATTGTAATCAAAGCAACGGTTTTAAGCAAATTTTTCATAGTATAAATTTATGCTGTAAAACTATGCTTATTCTCTTAGTAAAAATTTTTGTCCAACTTGAGCACACTTTTTGATTTTGATGTGTTATGATGATTATGTAATTGATTTTAAAGGGAGGCATATATGAAAAGTGATGAAGACTTAAATTCGCTTTTAATGCTAAAAGCAAAAGGCTACGATGTGGAAGAAGTTGTAGAAGAATACAGCGAAAAAGATGGCGAACTTGTGCTTACAAAGAAAAAAGTTACACATAAATACATTCCACCAGATAGCACATTACTTAAAATGCTTATTGAAAATCAAGGGCAAAATCAAGATGAAGAACTAGAAAAATGCACGGAAGAAGAATTGAGGGAGATGCTTAAAAACATTATTCAAAAAGGAGATTAAAATGAAAATTATTCGTGCAGATGAAGATGCAGAAGTTGCTCGCATAATTAAAGAAGTTAAAGAAGATTTTTATTGTAGGCAACTAGAACGCAGAAATCTAGAAGAAGTTTGGAGAAAAAATTTAAACTTTATGTCTGGCAAGCAATATGAAGATGTAAACAAACAAGCAAATTTAGGTAAAAAATATGAGTGGGAAGAAAAGAAGGTTTACAATCACATAAGCGGAATTATTGATGTTAGGCAAAGCAAACTGTGTGCAAACAGGCCTAATGTAACAGTAATTCCCGCAAGTTCAGATGGTAAAGATATGGCAACAGCGCGTACTTGCCAGCAAATATGCCAAAGTTTATGGTATAAAAATAGGCTTGCAGAAGCAATTTCTAAGGCAATTAACTGGAGCGAAGTTTGTGGTACAAGTTTTTATAAAGTTACTTGGAATAGCGAACTTGGCGAAGTTCTTACAGATGAAGATGGGAATAAAGCAAAAAGCGGTGATATCCAAATTGATGTGATATCACCTTTTGAAATATATCCGCAAAATATAATGTATGAAAATTTAGAAGATAACGAAAGTATAATTCACGCAAGAGCATACACAACAAGCAAAATTAAGGACATGTATGGCATAGAAGTTGATGGTGAAGATGTTGATGTTATGGGAGCAACAACCCAAAGTGCATCTTTAAATAGTGCTTACAACTATAAAAGTGCATCAACTATAGATAAATATGCACTTGTTATAGAAAAATATATTTTACCAACAAAAACACATCCTAACGGCAGGCTTATTATAATTTGTGGAGATAACTTGTGTTATGATGGAGAATTGCCATACAAAAATGCTTCACAAGGTGAGCGAGGGTATCCGTTTGTAAAACAAGTTTCAATTCCGCTAACGGGTTCATTTTTTGGTACAAGCATTGTGGAGCGTTGCATACCGCTTCAACAAGATTATAACGCACTTAAAAATAGAAAAATAGAATTCTTAAACAGAATAAGTATGGGCGTTGTTATGGCAGAAGAAGGTTCTGTTGATATAGATAACCTAGAAGATGAAGGGTTAGAGCCGGGCAAAGTAATTGTTTATAGGCAAGGGGCAAACCCGCCAACTTTTATGCCTAATAGTGCAGTGCCTATTGATTTTGCTGAAGAAGAAATTAGAATTCAAAACGAGTTTAGCACAATTTCTGGTGTTAGCGACTTAATTAGACAAAGTAGAATAAATTATTCAAACTTGTCAGGTACAGCATTGCAATTATTGTTAGAGCAAGAAAATTCAAGGCTATCTGTTAGTCTAAATAGTATGAACAATGCAGTTTGTCAAATAGCAGAGCAAGTTTTAAGGTTGTATAAGCAGTTTGCTTCGTATCCAAGAGTGCTTAAAATAGTTGGAGAAAAAGGCGTTATAGATGCACTTTGTTTTTCAAATCAAGATATTACAACAGATGAAGTTGTGCTTGATACCCAATCTGAAGTTGTTATGACAAAAGCGCAAAGGCGAAGTATGATTTATGAAATATTATCTAGCGGAATACTACAAAATGAAGATGGAAAATTACCAAATACAACAAGGCAAAAAATTATTGATATGCTTGGCCTTGGTGTTTATGATATGGACAACGATGAATCTTCTTTACAAGTAAAATACGCTCAAAAAGAAAATTTAGAGTTTGCAGAAAGTGATAAACAAATAAGCGTACAAGAGATAGATGATCACGATTTACACATTAAAGAACATATTTGTTTTTTACTTGGAGCAGAAGGCGAAAAACTTAAGCAAAACGGAAAATATGAAAAAGTGCTTGAGCACATTAGAGAACATAAAAAATTTAAAAGCATTATGCAAAATTTATAAAAAGGAGATTAATATATGACAAAATTAGAACAACCTATACAATCAGAAAATCAATTACAAAATGATAAAGAAACTTTTGATGGGGAGCAAAAGGATGATTTAACCATTTTGGAAGAAGATGAGGTGCACCAAGATAATTCCAGTGTAATTGAAGATGATGGTGTGGGCTCTAATACCTATCTTGGCAAGTTTAATTCAGTGCAAGATTTAGAAAATGCCTATAACTCTTTGCAGGCAGAATTTACTAGAAAATGCCAAAAACTAAAAATGTTAGAAGAGGATATTGCTTTAAGCAAACAAAAAGTTCAAGAAGATAGCAACGCACAACAAGCTGTTTACGAAAAACAGGATTATCAAGAAAAGTTAAATTCTTTTTTAACAAATTATCCAAATGCCAAGAAGTATGCAAAAGAAATTAGTTTGGAAGTAATTAACAATAAAAATTTAGATTTGTTGCAAGCTTACAACAATGTACTTGCAAGCAAATTTAAAGAACCAGAAGAACTTTTAAAAGATAAAGATTTTATTGATAATTATATTTTAAATGATGACAACCTAAAAAAAGAGCTGATAAAAAAATATTTAAAAGATGTCAAAGAATCAAATGTCCCTACTTTAATTTCTGGTGCTAGCGGTATCACAGGTAGTAGGGCAAAGGATATTGAAATTTCTAGTTTAGAAGAAGCAAATAAATTGGCTTTAAAAATGTTTAGGGAATAATTGTTAATAGTAAAGTGTTATCATTTTAATTTTAATTATCAATATAAAAATAAAATAACGTGTAAAAATATTGCACAAAAACAAATTATTCAATATAAAAGGAGAATAAAATGGTAACTTTACAATCAGCAGAAGACGCATTAAAAACAATATATTTAGGCGTTGTAGCTAATCAATTAAATGTGGGGGCAAACCCATTACTTACAAGAATAGAACAAACTACAAGTGATGTTTGGGGTAACGAAATTAGAAAACTTGCCCCTTATGGTTTAAATGGTGGTGTTGGCGCTGGTACTGAATCTGGTACACTTCCAACAGCTTTTCAAAACCAATATGTTAAGTTTGTTTTAGAACTTAAAAACCTTTATGGTACAATTAACATTTCAGATAAAGCAATAAGGTCATCTAGCCACAGTGCAGGTGCATTTGTAAACCTTCTTAATGCAGAAATGGAAGGCTTAATTAAGGCTAGCCAATTTAACTTTGGTAGAATGCTTTATGGTGATGGTTCTGGTTTATTAGGAACTGTTTCTGCTTTATCAGGTAGCATTATCACTTTGGATAGTGTTAAAAACTTTATGGAAGGAATGGTTGTAGATATTATTAATGGTACAACAACTAAACTTGCGAAATCAAGAGTAGTTTATGTAGATAGAGTTAATAAAAAGGTAACACTTTCAAATGTTACTGGTTACACTTATGCTAGCGGCGACAAAGTTTATGTTCAAGGCAGTAAAGATAACGAAATAACTGGTCTAGGTAAAATTTTCTCAAATTCAGATTCTTTGTATGGCGTTAATAAGACTAACTATCCTTGGATGGTGCCATACACTAAAACAAGCGTAGGAGAAATTACTGATGATGTAATTCAAACAGCAATAGATTATATGGAAGAAATGAGTGCAAGCCAAGTTGACTTTATTTCTTGCAGTAGTGATGTTAAGCGCTTGTATCAAAAATATTTGTCTACATATCGCAGAAACATTGATGTAATGGATTTGCAAGGTGGCTTTAAGGCTATAACATATAATGGTATACCTATTGTTAGTGATAGATTTGTTGCAGATGGAACTATGTATTTACTAAATACTAAAGAATTCGCTTTGCATCAATTATGTGATTGGAAGTGGCTTGAAGGTGAAGGTGGCAGAATAATTAAACAAGAAGTAGGCACACCAACTTATACTGCAACTTTGGTTAAATATGCAGATTTAATTTGTAACAAGCCAAATGGTCAAGCATGCCTAACTGGTATTGTGGCTGGTGAATAGTTATATTTTGCTTAAATTATAGCATTGTATAATTTTAAATGTGTATGCAATCTAATTTTAGATGCGTACACATTTTTAAAATAAAAAGGAAAATTTATGTTAAAATTAATAAAAAATGATATGTTTAACATAGTTAAACGCATTAAAAAATTAGATGCTAATTATCTTGTTTATTATAATACAGATAAAAAGCGTTACGAACTATATTATAATCAAGGCTTTAACAAGCAACTAGAAATTACACTTTCTAACACTTGTTTAACTTTTCTAGATTATAAAAAAGTTTGCATATCTAGAGTTTATAATATGCAAAAAATTTTAAAGCAAATAGAAGAAGATAACGCTAAAAAAGAAGCAAAAAATAATGAATATTTAAAAGATGAGTTAATTAGCAAAACAAAAACTCTTTTAAGGGTAGGTGTTTAAAATGAATGTATTTAATATACTTAAAAAAGCGTGTAAATATCTAAATAAAGA
>CAVFEO010000029.1:0-11672 GCA_963621425.1 bacterium
AAATAAAGAAGATGAAATAAATTTACTTAATGCAGAAGAAGTTGCAAGCATTCAAGAAAATAAAGTCTGCCAAGACTTACTTTCTACTTTAAACTTTGTAATATGTAGGGTAGCGTGTGAATTTTCATATTGTAAAATTAAAGAACAAATAGAAATTTCAAGTAATGGATATTATAATGTTTCCAATTTATCTAAAAAATTATTTTCTATTGTATCTTTTAAAAATGGTAGCAAAACTGCAAGTTTTAGAGAAGATGGAACAAAAATTTATGCAGAGCCGGGCAAATATAATATTTTGTATGCGTATTTACCAGAAGATGTATCTTTTTCTGATGAAGTTGTTTTCTTCCCGTCTTGCATAACGGAAGATATTTTAGCAACAGGAGTTGTTTCTCATTACTTTTTGCTTAAAGGCTTTTACACAGAATATGATATCTTTGAAAGAATGTTTATTGATAAACTTCTTGTAGCCACTGGTAAAAAAAGTGAAATTAGGATAAAAAATAGAATATGGCTATAAGCAGGCGTGTATTTAAAAATTTAGGAATATCTAGCAAAGAAAGAACTTTTGATTTTAATTATTTTTTACAAAAAATAGATTCAAGCACAGATGAAAGTGTGCAAAATTTCAAGTATGCTAAAAGTTTTAAAAATTTTAGCACAAAGCAGGGCGTTTTGTCTACTGGCTTAGGGCTTGAAGAATTAAAGTTTTATTCACCAAATAGGGGCGAAGAAGTACCTTTTAACCCAACATATTCTGGTCAACCTCTTAGTCTGTATTGTTTTCCATATACAGACCCAAACTCAAATGATGATGCAGATAGTATTTTATTGTATACATCCGCAAAAAAACTATATTATGCAAACTATATGACCTCGTTTAGAAATTTTAGAGAAATTACAGCACCAGAATTTGAAAGTTCGCCAAATTCGCTTTATTACATAATGCCGAACAAAACGCAAGTAATGATGTTTTCGTCACCTTACCAACCTCTAACGATTATTGATTTTTACAGCCAATATCAGCAAATTCAAGATGCACCACGCATACTTAGTTTGTGCAACCACAACGATAGAATTTTTGGCGTAACAGCAAATGGTCGTAGTGCAGTTTGGTTCAGTGATGAATCTGACCCAACAAACTGGGATGTAAACTTAAATGACGCGGGCTATATTATGATGAATGATATGCTTGGCGATTGTAACAAAGTTTTATCTTTTAAAGGCTATGTGTACGCATTTAGAGAATATGGCATAACAAGAATTTCTGCATATTCATCTCAAGTAAACTTTTCTGTGCAAAATGTGTACGAATCTTCTAATTACATCTATGCTAGCACGGCAGTAGTTTGTGGCAACATTATACTATTTTTAGCAACAGATGGAGTTTATTCTTTTAATGGCGTATCTACGCAAAAAATAAGTGTTGGTTTTGAAAAACTATTTAAAGGAATAGACCAAACATATGCAAAAGGTGTTTTATATAAAAACAGTTATTACTTAATTTGTCAAACATCTCTATCACCTATATCGCAAGATGCGCTTAATAGTCAAAACACTCTTTTAAAATACGACCTTTTAACAGGTAATTATGAGTTTTTGGTTGGCACAAACTTTATAGATATAGAAAAATTTAATTCATCAAAAGTGGAAAAACTTGCTGTTATAGAACTTGTTAGTTATCAAAATGGTGAAGAATATTCAACACGATTAAGTCAAGTTGTTCAAAGCGGAAAAATATACGAGCAAAACACCTTAAAGGAATGGGTAAGCCCTAAGGTGGATTTAGGAATTGCAAACTATGCAAAAAACATATATGCAATATCACTTTTAACTTATCACGATTGTGATGTCGTTATAAGTACAGAAAGTGAAGAAGTAACAGTACATTTTACGGGTAACTCAACATCACAAAAACAAGCAGTTTACATAACTGGCGTAATGGTACAAGTAAAAATAATTACAAATCAGCAAAACGCAACAATATCTCATCCTGTTTTGCATTATAAAATAGGTAAAGCAAATGCTTAATAAAAATAATAAAACCATAGCATTTTTATTGCTTCGGGCAAATTACATAAAAAAAGGAGGGTTAAATATGCCATTAATCAATGTTACAAAAAATGATATAAGTGAAGAAACTAAAAAACAAAAGCAACAAATTCTAGATAAAATAAAAAATATGGACGCATTTTTGTCTTTCACACCAAACCCAGAAGTTAAAGAATATTCAAGCAATGTTCAGTATTTAAAACAAAAAGAATCGAACCCAGAAGTAATAAAAAATAAAGTTGAATCTAATTTATCTGGCTACAAAAATTTTGAGATAAACAAGATTAACCAAAAGGCAGATAGCGATATAAATAAACTATTAAATAAAGTTGAAGAAACAAAGAAACTTTATGATGATAAAACTCAAAAAAAAGAGGATTATTATAATAGTGCAAAAGAGAATAAGACACAAAAACTTGCAAGCAATGGTCTTGGCAGAAGTTCGATAATGGAACAAGGTGTTGCCGAGGTTGAAGGGGAAAAGAAGCAAGTTTTAAATATGCTTCAAAAAGAAGCACAAAGTGAATTATCAAACTTGCAAAATCAAAAAAAGAGATTAGAAATTGAAAGAGATGATTCTCTTGCTAACTTTGATATTCAATACGCCCTAAAAGTGCAAGAACAAATTGATAAATTGACAAAAGAAGTTCAAGAATATAACGATAAAGTTCAAAAATACAACAACCAACTATCGCTAGAAAATGAAAAAAGAGCAAGAGATTATGCTAAACAGTTGCAAAAGAACATAGAAAATAACGAAAACCGCAACAAAGAACTTGTACAATTTTTATCTAAATATGGCTATGGTAATTATTATGCGCATGCTCAAAAGCAAAAAGAGCAATTAATAAAAGATTTTGTTGATGTTTTAGATAAGCAATCTGCTTTAGAAGTTATGCTAGAAAATGATGATTTTAAAGATGTTTTGGGTGAGGAAAGTTCTAATAAAATAATTCAACAAATTCAAGAGAGAAAAGACTAAAATGTGGGAAGAAATTTTACAAATAGCAATTTCTAACGGGATTTGGGCTGTTTTATTTGTTGCGCTACTTATTTATCAATTAAAAGATAGTGCTCAAAGAGAAGTTAAATATCAACAAACTATAGAAGTCCTTACACAAAAATATGCAGTAGTTGAAGATATAAAACAAGATATTGATGAAATAAAAATATCTTTATTAAAAAGAGATTCGTAAATATGAAAAACATTTTTAAAAACTATAAGTTTTACATAATAGTTGCATCAATGCTATGTATAATTGCTATAAAATTATTAGATGTAATGGGTGTGCAAGTAACAACAGAAGTGGTGCAAAACATAATAGCATACATACTTTCAGCACTAATTGCTTACAACGTAATAACAATAGATAAGCCTAAAAAACAAGAAGATATAAAAAAAGATATTCAAGTGGTAATGCAAACAATGCAATCAAAAACAAAAAACAAAGATACAGAGCAAAAAACAAATGCTACTACTAAAACAGACTCAGATATTTCTCGCACAATTCAATAAAAAAGGGAAGCGCTAAAATTAATTTGGCGCTTCTTTTTGTATAAAATTGTACAAAATTTATATTTTTTAAAAATTGTTTGCAAAATATAAATATATATGTTATTATATGTCTTGACTTTTGGAGGTAGAGATTTAAGTGGAAAAAGAAAATGAAAAAAATGAAAAATTGCAAAACAATTTGCAAGAATTAGGCATTTTTCAATTAAGAAATTTGGCAAGGCAAGTTGGTGTAAAACTTCCAACAACTTTTAAAAAGGCAGAATTAATTCAAAAAATAACAGAAATTGTTCAGGGCGAAAAAGAGCCTTTTTTTCGTAAGGATAAAAAGGGAAGACCTACCAAATACCCTGCAGATATAAATTTACTTTCATCACTTGATGTTGACGAAAAAGAAGCCATTATCAAACCTGAGGCCTTTCATAATATTTCATACCCAAGCATTGCTAGTTTTGAAGCAATTAAATTAACTGAGTTAAAAAGCGATGTAAAAGATGTTCGTACAGGTTATATTAATGTGGAGAGAGAAGGCTTTGCTGTGTTTTTTGAAGTGCCTCAAAAATCAGCATCTCCAATTTATGTAAAAAGAGAACTTGTGGCAAAGTATAATTTGCGAGATGGTGACCAGGTAGTGGTAGAAGTTGCAAAAAGCGTGGATAGCGACCTAATTGTATCTACAATTTTAGATGTTAAAGGCATAAGAAAAGATGGCAAATTCTGCAACTTTTTAGAGCAAGAAAAAATTCCTTCTACAAAACCAATTTTGTGGGGTGAAGATGCTTTGGGTAAGTTTTATTCAAGTTTAATTCCCGCTTATTGTGGAGATAAAATTTTAATAAAAAATACTCAAAAAGATATAGCATACCTAGCGAATTTAGACTTTTTAAAAAGAGCAAGTGAAAGCAAAGATATTACAGATATTGTAGTTTTGGGTATAAATTGTGCAGAAGAATTTGTTTTAGAATTAGAAAAAATGCCAAAAGTAACTTGCTTAACATCTCTTTTTGGTAATGATGCAAAATATCAACAATTTTTAGTAAATTTAGCATTAAAGCGTGCTATCAATTTAGCAAGCATAGAAGGAAACAATGTTCTATTTGTTGTGCTAAATTTGGACACTGTGTTGGACTTGTATAGCGGAGAAGAATATGAACAAATGTTGCAGACATTTAAAAAATTCATCACTTTCGCAAAACAAACAAATAGTGCAAGTTTAACTGTCGCGTATTTTGCTTTTAATCAATCTTTAATTGAAAAGTTTGATGCTGTTCAAAATTTAATGCTAGAATATTTAACATTAAAATACTTGACAAAAAGTCAAATTAGGTATAACCTTGTAAATAGTTTTAGGCAAGAACTCGCTTTTTCTGGTTTAGAAAGGTTGTCTTTAAGGCAAAAAGTGAGTGCTTATCTAGAAAGAACGGATGATTATGCATCACTTGCAAATATAATTGAAAGTTGTAAAGATGTTCAAAGTATTATGCAAAAATTAGATAATTAAAATCTGGAGGTTTTAAATATGTTATTTGAAATGAAGGTTGAAGAAATGGTTAAAAAGTGTGGAAATGCGTATATTTTAGCTAACTTGCTTGGTTCAAGGGCAAAACAAATTGCGCAAAACCCACCACAAGAAGTAATTGATGAGAAAAAAATTCCAATTCAAATTGCTGCGGAAGAAATTTTAAAAGGTGAAGTTGTTGCATCAGTGCCAACAAATAAATAAAATGTGCCAAACTTAGGCACTTTTATTTTTTTATATTTTTATTTAAATAAATAATTGACAAACTTTTATTAGTATGATATATTAATTTAGCACGAATATGGTTCGTGTAATTTTTTGATAAAAGGGTGCTAGAAAAGTGAGAACAAAAATTACATTACAATGCACAGAGTGTAAGGAAAATAATTACGACTCTATGAAGGAAAAGAAAAACAATCCAGAAAGAATTGAAATGAAGAAATATTGTCCTAGATGCAAAAAGCATACAATGCATAAAGAGACTAAGTAATTTTTTATTCGGGAGTTTATAAATGGCAAAATCTAACAAAAAAAATAAAAAGAAATCATCTACAAATTTTAACAAAGCCAAAAAACAAGAACAAGAAGTAGAAGTTGTTGAAAATGATAAACCTGTAGCCACTGGCGAAGAGGTTGTTGTTGATGATAATACTGCAGATGTTAAGCAAGATGCTAAACAAGATAAAGCAGTAGAAGAAAAGCAAGCCAAGCAAGAAAAACAAAAAGATTTAAAAGATCAAAAAGAAAAAGATAAAAAGAAGAAAAAAGCAAACGCTAACCCAGATAAAAAAACTGCTGGTCAAAAGACTAAAGCATTATTTTCTGAACTTAAAAAGGTTACATGGCCAACTTTTGGCGAAGCTTGTAAGCAAACAGGCGTTGTTCTTTTAATTGTCTTAATCTTTAGTGCGGTACTTCTTGGTATAAACTTATTATTAGGCTGGTTGTTTGGTCTTATTGTTGGTTAGTTATGCCTTGTGTAATTTACGGGTGTAACTAATTAACATAAAATTTTTTATTTATAGAGGGGGCTTATATGTCTTTAGGCGTAATGGAAACAGAACCAAAATGGTATGTTTTACACACATTTACAAATTATGAAAATATTGCAAAAGAAAACTTGAAACTAGTTATAGAAAACTTCGGTTTGCATGATAGAATTTTTGACATAGTTATTCCTATGCAAGATGTAGTTGAAGAAAAAAATGGTAAAAAAGTAATAGTTTCTAAAAAGATATTACCATCTTATATATTTATTAAAATGATATATGGTGATGATATTTGGCACGCAATTACTCGTACACGCGGTGTAACAGGTTTTGCGGGTCCTGGTGGAAGGCCTTTACCTTTGCCAGAAGAAGAAATTAGGCGTATGCATCTTGAGGAAGTTGAATGTGCTGATGTGCAAGTTGGAGAAGAAGTTGAAATTGTTAATGGTCAACTATCTGGTTGCAAGGGTAAAGTAATTTCTGTAGATTCAGAACAAAAAATAGCAACATTATCAGTAGAAGTTTTCGGTAGAGATACTGAAGTTGAACTTCCGTTTACAGATTTTGCAAAAGCAAAATAAATTAAATTGGTTTAACCGTATCACTGCAGTATAGTGTGCGTTTAAATATAGTGGGAGATATTGTAAAATCTTTTAATGCAGTATCGTTTGACCACATTAAAAAGGAGTGCTTATATGGCAAATAAAGAAGTTAAAGCAGTTGTAAAATTACAACTACCTGCCGGTGCTGCGACTACTCAACCTCCTGTAGGTTCATCATTAGGTCCACACGGTATTAACATTGGTGGTTTCGTTAAAGACTTCAACGAAAAAACTGCATCACAACAAGGTTTAACAATCCCCGTTGTTGTGACAATTTATACAGATAGGTCATTTGACTTCGTCTTAAAAACACCACCAGTTCCAGTTCTAATTAAAAAAGAATTAGGGCTAAATAGTGGCTCACCAAAGCCAAACAAACAAAAAGTCGGCAAATTAACCAAAGAACAAGTTCGCAAAATTGCAGAAATTAAACTACCAGATTTAAATGGTGTTTCTATAGAATCTGCAATGTCAATGGTTGCGGGTACTGCTCGTTCTATGGGTGTAACAGTAGAAGAATAGGAGGGTGTGCTTAAATGGGTAAGAGATATAATGAAGCCAAAAATTTAATAGAAAAAGGCAAAGTTTATGATACACAAGAAGCAATAAACCTTGTTCTTAATACTGCAAAAGCTAAGTTTGATGAAACTATCGAATTGCACATTAAATTAGGCGTAGATTCAAAACAAGCTGACCAACAAGTTAGAGGAACAGTAGTTCTACCTAACGGTACTGGTAAAAAGGTTAGAGTTTTAGTTCTTGCAAAAGGCGATAAGGCTGATGAAGCTGAAAAAGCAGGCGCTGATTATGTTGGTGCAGAAGATATGATTGCTAAAATTCAACAAGGCTTTACAGATTTTGATGTTTGTATTACCACAATGGAAGCAGAAATGATGCAACTTGTAGGTAGAATTGCAAGAGTTTTAGGTCCTAAAGGTTTGATGCCTAGTACAAAAAGTGGTACAGTTACCAATGATGTAGCAAAAGCTGTTAAGGATGCTAAGGCTGGTAAAGTTGAATATAGGTTAGATAAAACTAACATTATTCACGTAGCAATTGGTAAAGCAAGCTTTGGCGCTGAAAAAATTAAAGAAAACCTTGATGTTTTAATGGATGCTATTATCAAGGCTAAACCAGCTGCATCTAAGGGAACATATTTAAAGAGTGTAACTCTATCATCAACTATGGGCCCTGGTGTTAAAGTTGGTTATGCTGCAAACTAACTTGGTTTGCAACAAATTTTTACAGCAAAACATTTAACTTTTTTATAAGAAAAGGAATACCAATTAGGTACTCCTTTTTCTTTTTTTAATTTTAATATTGTGTTTAAAAATAAAATAGCGTGCATTTTTGCACGCTATTTTGTATTATTTAATTAGAAAAACCTGTACTTGTTGAACCAAAGCCACCAGTTCTAACTGTTGTGACTTCTTCTTCGTTATCACATTTTAAAAAGTATGTAAACACACCTTGACCTATTTTGTCGCCACGCTTAATAACATAATCTTCACTGCCTAAATTTAAAAGTCTAAAACCAAGGTTTCCATCATTACTAGGATTTTCAAAATAATCACATTCAATAATTCCTGTGCCGTTTGCAAGCATTATGTGTTTGTTGCCCATTTTGCTTGTAACAAACAGCATTAACATTTCGCCTTCGTTAAATTGTGCCTTAACATTTGTCCAAATAAGTTCACTTTGCATAGGCTTAATAGTTATATCAATAGGGGAATAAAAGTCGTATCCACAAGAATTTTTTGTTGCCCTAACTGGCATTTTGGTTTGCTTTTCCTCGTATTTAATAAATTCATCTTTGCATCTATAAAATGCTCTCATATTAATCTCCTTGTTGTTTTTTAGTTAATAATTGGTAAACTTATAGTAAATGTAGAACCTACTTCGTATTGAGAATTTACTGTTATGTCGCCATTACATTCTTCTATTACAAGTTTTGTATAGTATAGCCCTAATCCATCACTGGTAAATTGCCCATTTGTAGTTTTTTCACGGTAAGAGAAGAATTTTTCAAAAATGTGTTCTTGCACTTCTTGCGTCATCCCAATGCCGTCATCTTGAATTTCTATAAAAAGTTTTTCTGTGGTTGCCCAAAGTTTAAGTGTAATGTTGCCATTTTCACTTGTAAAACTTAATGCGTTAAATAAAATATTTTGTATTGCACGCTCAAACTTTTGCCTTGGAATTATTGCGTTAATTTTAGTGCCAATAGGAATTTTATATGTAAAGTAAACACCTTCAGCCTCTGCTTCAGCAGCAAAACTTTCACAAAAGTTTTTAAGTAGTTTACACATATCTGTAACTTCTAATTTATCTTCAATTAAATCTAAATTATTAAAGTTTTGCACAATTGTTAAACTTTCGCTCAATGTTTTTAACTTATCGTCCATAACTTCATAAATTTTTTCTTTTTCTTTATTTGTAAGTTTTTCTTCTCTAAGTTTTTGTGTAAATAGAGATAGAGAAGTTATTGGACTTTTTAAATCGTGTGCTACGCTAGAAACAAAATCTCTGCGTTCTGCAATTAAGTTACGCATATTGTTTGTTCTTGATGTTACTTCATTAATTAAGTTTGTATTTAATTTTTTATTTTCTTTTGCTATTTTAGAATTGTAATTTAAAGCCAAATACAAGAATAGTAGAATAGAAGCAAAAGTTCCAAGTTCTATTGGATACAAGAAATAATAAGGGTCGTAATAACTTGCAACAAATGTGTCAAACAAAAGACCGCAAGCGTAAACTATGTTGGCAACAAAAACAATTAGCATTTTGTTTTCTCTTATTACACAAATAATAGATAATGCGACCAAATATAGTGCTATAGCAATTCGCACAACAAGTGAGAAAATTTGGAAGAAATTGTTTATTGCAGTGTAGTGCACAAAGGTAGAAGTTATCATAATTATTAAACAGCAAACAAACAAAATAGTATTTAAAGTTCTAACTTGTATGTTTTTCTTCATTAAACTTGTGCAAATAAGTAGCATAAATGTACTAATTGCCATTGTGGCAAGGTTTTCAATTGTGTACATAAATGTAATATGGCTTGTACCAATTACATGGAAAATTGGGTAGAAAATGTATATAGCAAAAGAAAGGCTTAACAAAGAAGCGTATAAAAATGGCGTTTCTTTTTTAATTTTGTATATGTAAAATGCAAAAGCAGAAACAATTAAGGCAATGGCGAAAATCAAACTGTAAATTGCTGTTGTTCGCATTGTGTAACTTTGCATCATATTAACGCCCGAAATTAGTGGCGGGTAATATATTCCGCCATAGTAGTGTGTAAAGTTGGCAACTTGAATAACAATATCAACATTACCTTTAAATGTTATTGTAATGCTTTGGTTTTGAATATAAGGTTTGTAAAAATATTTGTTGCTATTAACTTGTCCAAGGCTGTGTGCAAGTATGTATTCAGTTTTGTTTAGTTTTTCGTTAAATATACTATAATATACATTATAAGAACTTAATACCTCTGGCAAATAAAGTTGAATAGAAATATAATCATCTTCAGAATAACTCCAAATAGTTGCCCTATATGTACCACAAGACTTAGAGTTATCGTTCACATCAAAGTTGGAATAATCACCAATTTTAATAAGTTTAGATGGTGTTGTGTTCATATCTTCTGGAGCAACAAGGCCATCATAAAATTGCCAATAAAGCACAGGCGTTATGCTACTTAAAGCAGTATCGCTTACAAGAGTTAATTTGTTATTTGAATAAAACACTTGCTCATTATCATCTTTAATGCTATACTTATTATCAACAAGAATAGTTAAACAAAAAAAGCATGTTGTAAAAATAACAATACTTACAAGCAATAAAATATTCAATATTCTTTTCTTTTTATTATAATTTGTAGGAGTTTGCATATTATGAACAAAACCTTTTTTAAAAAAATATCATTAATTAGTTTAAGTGTTACATTTATTGTAGCATTAATTATAACTTTTTGCAACCGCTTACATAATCCTTTTTTAAATCTATCAATGCAAAACGACGACCAGCAGGTGGCGGAACTTTTAGGCGATAGGGGTGGTTCACATATGCCAGATGTTGGTTTTTCTTTGCCAGATGATAGTTGGTTTGTAATTTTAATAACTTGCATAGCGGCTCTTTCTCTTGCGTGCATAATAATCTTTATAATTCTTAAAATAAAGTTAAACAAAAAGCAATTAGAAGAGGCTAAAAAGTTAGAGCAAAAAGAAGAAAATAATGCAGAAGTAAAAAAATCTACAAGTTTAAAAGAAATTGTTGCAAGAAATTTAGAAAACGAAAGCAAAGAATATGAAAAAATAGATAATCCAAAACATTAGTTAAGCAATAAAAATTAACTTGCATTTTTGCATAAAGATTATTTATAGTTAATTAAATAAAAAGGAGCGGTAATTAGCGCTCTTTTTTATTACATTAAAAAAAGGGGATAGCCCCTTTTTATTTACTTAACACTGGTTGTAAGACCCATAATAGAAGTAAGATTTCCTGCAAGAACATAAATAATTACTAAAATTACAATAATGGTAATAGCACCAATTAAAAAGTTAATAATTCTCTTTTTAGCACCATCTCTTTGTTCTGCACTTTCTGCTCTTGCCATATTAACGCCAAGCACAATAGCATAAATTGCAGAAATTGCAAGCAACACAATAATAATTGGCCACATAGCAGCTTCAATAAAGTCTAATAGGCCGCCTAACCATTCATAACCTTTAAATTGGTCTGGGTTTTGAGTTATTGCATCACTAAATTTTAACATTGCACTTAAATCGAACATAATAAACCTCCATAAAAATAAACGAACATTTATCGTTTAAATATACCAAAATATAACATATTAAAAATGCCATTGCAACAAAATATGTTAAATTTGTAAAAAAGCACATTTTTTATTTTTAAATTATAAAATTTAAAATTTTTCGCTATTTTTACGCCTTATTTTTATATCTTTTTGGTTTTGTTGCTTTTATATATAATCT
>CAVFEO010000030.1:0-11617 GCA_963621425.1 bacterium
TTGTGTTTCTAATAAAATATCCATATTTATCTCCTTTAAAATTATTCACAATAGCAAATTTAACATAAATTTTTAAAATTTGCTAATATTTTTTACTCTTTTATATTATTTTTTTGTCAATAAATAAAACAAGCATCACCAAAACTAAAGAATCTATATTTTTCTTTAACTGCGACATTATAAAAATTTAATGTTTCTTGAACCCCAGCAAATGCACTAACAAGCATAATAAGTGTACTTTCTGGCAAATGGAAATTAGTAATTAAAGCGTCTAATATTTTAAATTTATAGCCTGGATAAATAAAAATTTTTGTTTCACCAAAACCGGGCTTAATATGTCCCACTTCATCAGCACAACTTTCTAAAACTCTTACACTTGTTGTACCAACAGCAATAACTCTTCTACCTTCTTTTTTAGCATTGTTAATAATATCGCAAGTTTCTTGTGATATTTCGTAATACTCACTATGCATATCGTGTTTTAAAATATTATCTTCTTTAACAGGTCTAAAAGTGCCAATTCCAACATGTAATAAAACATTTGCAATCGTTACGCCTTTCTGTTTAATTTTTTCTAATAATTCAGGCGTAAAATGTAGCCCGGCAGTTGGTGCTGCAGAACTTCCATCATGTTTAGCATACACCGTTTGGTATCTATTTATGTCTGCTTTTTCATGTATATAATGTGGAAGAGGAACTGTACCAACTTCTAATAAAATTTCCTCAAAGATACCATCAAAAATGAATTTAACTTCTCTATCTCCATATTCGCCAGTTGCAACAATTTCTGCACTAAGTTTATCACTAAATTTTATAATTGTACCAACTTTACAACGCTTTGCAGGCTTTGCAAGTACCATCCAATTTGTTAAATTTAATCTTTTTTGCAATAAAAGTTCAATAACAGCACCAGTTTCTTCTTTAACCCCAATTAAACGCGCTGGTAAAACTTTAGTGTTATTTACAATTAAAACATCACCTTTTTTAAGATAATCAAGTATATCGTAAAAATGTTTGTGCTCTATGCTTTTTTCTTTTCTATTATAAACAAGCAAACGAGAACTATCTCTTGGTTCTACTGGATGCTGAGCAATTTGTTCTGTTGGTAAATCGTAATAATATGTGCTTTTGTTATATATGTCAATCATTTTCTTCTACTTCTTCTAAACTTCTTAATTCCTTTATTTTTTCATTTGATATTTTCCTACCTAAATGCTCGTAAGCCTTAGGCAAAACAATTCTGCCCCTTGGTGTTCTAGATATAAAACCCAACTGTAATAAATACGGCTCATAAACATCTTCAATTGTTACACTATCTTCCCCTGTTGACGCTGCAAGCGTATCAAGTCCGACTGGTCCACCATTGAATTTATCTATCATATCACACAAAATTCTTCTGTCAATAAAGTCAAGGCCCAAATTATCAACATCAAGCATTTCAAGTGCTTTTAAAGTTATTTCTTTATCTATTGAGGTACAATTTTTAACCTGAGCATAATCTCTTATTCTTTTTAAAAATCTATTTGCTATTCTTGGCGTACCTCTGCTACGCTTAGCAAGTTCCAAACACGCCTCATCACTAATATCAATGCCTAAAATTGCACTACTTCTTTTTATAATTTTTTGCAATTCGTCATTGCTATACAATTCTAACCTAATATGTATACCAAACCTATCTCTAAGTGGTGAAGTTAACATACCCGCACGAGTTGTTGCACCAATTAAAGTAAAAGGCTTTAACTTAATTCTCATACTACGGGCTGAAGGACCTTTTCCGACAATAAAATCTAGCGCAAAATCTTCCATTGCGGGATACAAAACTTCTTCAACATTGCGGTTTAACCTGTGAATTTCATCAATAAACAACACATCATTTTCGCCTAAATTACTTAATATTGCAGCAAGGTCTGCTGCATGCTCAATAGCGGGGCCACTAGTAACCTTAATTTGAGCATTAAGTTCGTTTGCTATTATGTGCGAAAGAGTTGTTTTACCTAAGCCCGGTGGGCCATAAAGTAAAACATGGTCTAGTGCTTCTTTTCTTAATTTGCTGGCTTCTATATAGATTGATAAATTGTTTTTTATTTTGGATTGCCCAATATATTCGTCTAATTTAGTTGGCCTTAAAGTATTTTCAATTTCTGCATCAAGTGAATTTTTTGTACTTGTTATAAATCTGTTATCTTCCATTACTACCTACCCATACTTTGTAATGATTTTCTTACTAAATCTTCTGTTTTATCGCCTTCAGCATAAACAGAAGTAATAATTTTTGTTGCTTCGTTTTTAGTCATACCCAAAGATACTAGCACTTCACATGCTTCTGTAATATCAACACTTGTATTAATGGTTTGATTAATTTGCTGGTAATTAAACAAATCTCCAAAAGCACCCAATTTGTCTTTTAATTCAACAACAATACGCTCTGCCGTCTTTTTACCTATGCCTTTAATTTTGCTTAGCATATTAACATCGCCATTTCCAATAGATGTAAACAATGTATCAAGTTTAGCACCGCTTAAAACTTGCAAAGCAAGCTTAGGTCCAACCCCACTAACTGTAATTAAATGTAAAAATAAATTTTTCTCTTCTTGAGTGTTAAAACCAAAAAGCGAAATATCATCTTCTCTTACGCTGTAATATGTGTAAATTTTTACTTCTTCGCCAATTATTCCGCAATTTTCTAATGTATTCATAGAAACATTTAATTCGTAACCAATACCATTGTTTTCAAGTATAAGTAAATTTTCTTTTTTTTCTATAATAGTCCCTTTAATATAATTGTACATAAATCCTCACTAAATTTTGTTATCGTTAATTAAGTTGTTTGTTTGCAAGTGGCAAATGGCAACAGCAAGTGCATCTGCGGCATCATCTGGCCTTGGAATTTTTTCTAATCCTAATATAGATTGAACAACAAGTTGCATCTGTTTTTTTTCTGCCCTACCAAAACCTGTTAACGCCTGCTTAATTTGAAGTGGCGTGTATTCATACATTGGCACATTATGCTTTATGCCAGAAAGTAAAATTACTCCTCTTGCTTGCGCAACCTTAATACCTGTTGTTTGGTTTGTATTAAAAAACAATTCTTCAATAGAAATATAATCCGGCTTGTACGTTTCTATTAAAAAGTTTACCGCATCATAAATTGTTTCAATTCTTTTTGTAATACTATCTTCTTTTGGGGTGGTTATAACTCCATAATCAACTGCTTCAAACATCCCATAACTAGAACTTTTAACTAAACCATACCCCACAATTCCATAACCGGGGTCAATACCTAACACTAACATAATAAATATTATATCTTTCTAAACTAAACTAGTCAAGGAAATAGCAATTTTATTGCACAAATTTAATAAGTAAAAATAAAAAACAGGTGTATGACCTGTTTTATTTTATATATTTTGGCATAACAAAACCATCTTGTTTTGCTCTATTATATAATTCAACTGTGTTAAAATGCATTGGTGTAACTTTTTCATTTTTTATAGAAAGCAAATCAGAATAAGCAATATGCATATTAAAAGATTCTGTACAAACTTCACAATAAACTTTCTTTACTTCGCTATTCTGTACTATTTCTTTTATGCATGCAAAGTCTTTTGTATCTCCGCTGTAATAGTATTTACCTTCTTCATCTTCAAACATTATGCCATTACACAATAGTTTTGGGTCATGCAATGTTTTTACATATGCTAATCTTAAACCATTAAAATTGCAATCCTTATCTTGTACAAAAGTAAAGTATTGTGCTTCCACTCCTGTAATTTTTAGTAATTTGCTTAGTACACGCAAATATTTGTAGTTTGAATATATAACTTTAGGTTTAATATTTAAATAAAAGTTGCAATACCATATTAATGTTCCCAATCCTGCAACATGGTCAAAATGAGTATGTGTTATAGCAATAAAAACTTCTTTAATACCATCAAATGCGTTAATTTTTAATAATTTTTTTGCTGCGCTTTCGCACACATCTATGATTAAAATTTTGTTATCGGCTTTATAAAAACAACTATTCCCTCCCAAATCTAAACAAGTTGCTCCGCCTATACCAATAAATTGTAATTCTTCCATAACTTTCTCCTGTTGTTTTTAGTATACCACAGTTAATACAATTTGCATATTTTTTTTACACATTTAGAAAAAAAGCCAACAACATGTTTACTATTTTAAAACAACTTTTACAAAAGTCTTTTTACCTTTTTTAACAACCACTTCTTTGTTACTTTCTATACCTATTTTTTCATCAATTGATTGTACTTTTTTACCATCAATTTCAATTCCGCCTTGTTCAACTAATCGCCTTGCCTCACTTTTAGATTTTATTATTGATAGTTTAGATAAGAAATCTAAAATATTAATTTCTCCCATACCCTCAATTGTTTCTATTGGCATATTAGATGTATTTAGGTTATTCCTTTCAAAAAGGTTTTTAGCCGCTTCTTGCGCTTTTTTAGCCTCTTCTTCTCCGTGAACGAGTTTTGTAACCTCAAAAGCCATTAATTTTTTAGCTTTTACAATATCATCTTCACACATTTTTCTAATTTCTTCAACATCAATTTTTGTGAAGAATCTTAACAGCCTTTCAACATCTGCATCTAAACAGTTTACAAAATGTTTAAAGAACTCAAACGCAGAAGTTTTTTCTCTGCTAACCCATAATGTACCTTTTTCTGTTTTTCCCATTTTAACGCCATCTGCATTGGTTAATAGCGGACAAGTAAGACCCATCATAATAGGTCTTTCTTTGCCATCTAGCGCGTTCATTTTTCTAGAAAGTTCCCTCCTCCACAAATGTTACCCCATTGGTCCGAACCACCAATTTGAAGAATACAATTAAACTTGTCGTTCAAATGCACAAAATCAAAAGATTGCATAAGCATGTAGCCCATCTCCATAAAGGTTAATCCGCCCTTTTCTAATCTATTTTTGTACAAATCTTTAGAAAGCATTTCGTTCACATTAAAATGCACGCCTACATCTCGCAAAAAGTCAATGTATGTGGCAGGTTTTAACCATTCTGCATTGTTAACAACAATTGCTGGGTTTTCGCCATCCACATTTACAAAGCGCTTAATAATACCGCTTATCTCTTTCGCATTGCGTTCAACTTCTTCTTTGGTTAGCATTTTTCTCATTTCTTTTTTATTTGTTGGGTCACCAATTAGCGCGGTTGCTCCTCCAACAAGCACAATACATTTATGACCACAATCTTGCAAAATCCTTGCCATTTGTAACCCGAAAAAATGGCCTATATGCAAATCATCTGCAGTTGGGTCTATGCCAATGTAAAAAGTTATTGGCTTTTCTTTTAATAATTTTTTCATATCTTCTAAATGCGTGGCCTGAAAAATAAAACCACGATTTTCTAATTGCTCAAAAGCATCCTTTCTAAATTCCATATTTTTTCTCCTTAAATTTTATTAATTTTATATCTACATAAACTAAATCTTATTCAACTCCCCGTTGGGCGTATGTTCTCAATATTATAATTTCCATATTCCCTCCAATAAAAAAATCTGCCACATAGTAAATTACTAGTGTGACAGATAACAAAAAAACAACTGCCACACAACTTTACGCTATATGACAGATGTTTATATATCAAATCTATTTATATAAAAAACACTACATATAGCTTATCTATTGTAGTAGCAATAATAAGATGAAATTCTTGTAATTATGTTTTTCATATAACCTTTCTCCTTATATACGATTATTATATGTCATTTTAATATAAAAGTCAACAGTTTTATTAAATTTTTAATACATAAAAATATTCATTGAACATTTTAGAATCCCATTTACGGAATCTTTGCCCCACGTGAGTAAACTTAAACCCTAATTTTTCTGCAAGATTTTTAGATGCTATGTTTCCTTCTAAATAACTATATTCTATTTCTTTTGCTCCAAGCGTTTTTAAATAATTAATTAACCAAATCATTATCTCATATCCGTATCCCTTACCAACAAACTTCTCACCAAAACAAATAACTATTTCGCCATATTTAGTGTCACTTAATTTTTGAACACCAAAAAACCCTATTGGTTCCATTGAACTTTTTTCGTATATAAACCACATAACAACATCTTCTTGTTCTTTAGACCAGTTAGATATTTTTATTTTAGCTTCTTCAATGTTTTCTGTCGGCTTCCACAACATATATTTTGCAGTCTTTTTGGAACAATAAAAGTTTTTGTAACACCTTGCCGCCTCTGTTGTATCTTTTAATCTTTTTGCAATTAAACGCTCTGTTTCTAATTTATCAATAAATCTCATACTAATCCTTTTATATTATTTACTCAATATCACGATATTTTGCTTAATCGTCCTTTTTAATGTAGAATAAATAACACTTTATCTCCTTCTAACCTATATGTTCATTTTAGACCACTCTTCTTTTGTTATTTTGTGTAAAATCAAATCACAAGGTTTATCCGTTTCGTACCATATAGTGAAATCTTTAATTCTTCCATAAACTAACATACCATTCTTTTCTTGCATTTTGCTACTACCAATATTAGGTTCAAAATTACTTGCAACAACTAAATCTAAATCCAAATTTTCAAAACAATATCTCAAAATTGTTTTTAAAGCTTCACTCATGTAACCGCAATTCCAATATTTTTCATTTAAAAGAGCACCAATTTCTTTGGTTTTTGCGTGTTCTTTTATAATCTCATCATACTCACTGCCTAAATTTACATCCATAATCTCTATCGAACCAATAACTTTATTTTTTTCTTTTAACACAATAGCAAATTGCAGAGGTTTTGAAATTTCATATTTTAATCTTTCGGCTGCTTTTTGCTTGTCTGTATAAACACCCCAACCACAACGAGGACCTACATTTGCCTGACTAACAAACTCCCAATAATCCTCTATATCTGTATCCTTATAATTTCTTAATAACAATCTTTTCGTTTCCAATTTCATAACATTACATCATCTCCTTTAAAAATATAGCACTTTTTTCATTTTTTTGCATAAATATTTTTAAACTTTATAAAAAAAGATAAAAAAGCAGAATTAAGTTTTACTCTGCTTTGATATATTCAAAACTATTCCAATTGCGCTCATAAATACTACTAAACTTGTTGAGCCTGCACTGATGAACGGAAGTGGCAAACCTGTTGGCGGTATTGACCCAGATACAACAGCAATGTTGATTATAACTTGTACAACAAAAACAGAACATATTCCTACAGCCAAAAAAGTGCCTAATCTATCTTTTGCGCGCTTTGCAACTTGAATTAATAAGTATGATAGATACACAAAAAGAGCGACAACACTTATTACACCAAAAAAGCCACATTCTTCCCCTATTACAGAAAAAATAAAATCCGATTCTGAAAATGGCAAAAATTGATAGGCTTGTCTAGAATTAAACAACCCCACACCAAAAAGACCTCCTGAGCCAAGAGAATATAGCGATTGTATTAATTGAAAGCCTTCTCCTTGTGGAGATGCCCACGGGTCAATAAATGCAAACAACCTTAACAACCTGTATGGCTCAATTATAATTAGAAGAGGTACAAGCAACATTGCGGGTACAACTAGTATTGCTAAGTATTTTTTCTTCATCCCACCAATGTATAGCATAATGAGCATAACTAAGCCAACACACATTGTGATTGACATGTTTGGCTCTAAAATAATAAGCAGACACATTGCACATCCAATTAAAATTATTGGCAAATATGATTTAAAGTTGTTTGCGTTTACCTTGTTACTAGATAAATATACGGCACAAAAAATAACAAAACCAAATTTTGCGATTTCACTTGCTTGCATTGTAAAAAAGCCAAGATTTATCCATCTGTTTGCGCCATAATTTTGTAGCCCTATGCCAGGAATAAATACCAATAACAAAAATACAAAAGAAACAATTAATATGTACTTCCACCATTTTGTATACTTATGATAATCTATTTTATAAAAGGCAAACATACCAATAAAACCAATAATTACGCCAACTATTTGCTTAATTAAAAAGTAATATTGGTTGTTATAGTTGTTTAACGCACTATACGCACTTGCACTATATACCATAACACAACCAAATAAAACAAGAAAACTTGTTAAAATTAAAATTCTTAAAGCAATGTTTTTATTACTTGATGGCATATAATTTATTTTGAATTTACTCAAATTTTTCATATAAAGCAAAAACCCATTCCTTAAATTGTTTTCCGCGTTCTTCAAAATTTTTAAAAGAATCAAAACTTGCACACGCTGGGCTAAGTAAAACCATTTCGCGTTTTTTTGCATTATTAAATGCCTGTTCCAAAGCATCTCTCATATTTTTGCAAATTTTAAATTTTTTAAACCCAACACTAATGCAACTGTTCACCATTTTGTTAGTTGTTGAACCAAACAAATATGTTTTAACATTTGGTGGTAAGTTTGCAAATAATTCATCAAAATTTTCACCTTTATCACTACCTCCAAGAAGAAGATGAACAACAGCATTAACATCTTTTACAGCATTTAGTGTTGCGTGAATATTTGTTGCTTTGCTATCATTAACAAACTCAACGCCATTAATTGATGTTATTTTTTCAAATCTATGCTCAATGCAATTAATTCCATTAATTATCTCCTGAATATCATCCTTTTTAACTCCACACAAAATGGCACAACAAACGCTTGCTAAAATGTTTTCTAAATTGTGCTTCCCCTTTAAATGAATTTTATCAATATTTGCTATATATTCTCTTTGAACTTCTTCACTTGCTTTAAAAAATATTTCATTTTGGATGCAAAAAGTTCCAACGATCTCTTCTTCTGTTGAAAAATAATATTTGTCTGCAAGCGTTTGTATGTTTCTATTTTTTAAATTATTATTTAAAATTAAATAGTCGCCTTTTTGTTGGTTTTTTGTAATTTTAAGTTTTGTTCTTTGGTATTCTTCAATAGTTTTATACCTATCTAAATGGTCGCCTGCCAAATTAGTTATAATGGCTATTTTGGGTGCAAATGTTACAATATCTTCCAACATAAAACTACTAACTTCTATAACTGCGTAATCTTCTTTTTTAATTTTATCTACATAATCTGTAATAGGTAAACCAATATTACCACATTTGTATGTCTTAAAAATAGATGATAGCAATTCTCCGCACAATTCAGTTGTTGTAGTTTTACCGTTCGTGCCAGTAATTGCAACAATATTTTTAGTTTTTATTTGTCTATATGCAAATTCTAGTTCAGAAATTATTTCTACTCCAGATTTTATTAATTTTTGCAATTTTTCGTTTTGCTTATTAATACCTGGGCTTACTATCACTAAATCTAAATATTTTATATCTTCTTCACTTAAAACATTAACTCCGTTTCTTTTGTACCTTTTTAACAAATTTTTATCATCATCAAAAATAAATATTTGACATGTTTGTTTTTGTAAATACTTTAGGCATGAAATACCAGTTTTGCCCAAACCAAAAATTAAGATGTTTTTATTTTTTAAATTCATAAAAAAACCGCCTTGTTTTATATAGTAAAATATATGCAAACAAGGGCGATAATTATGCTTATTATTGTATATATGGTAACTATTTTTTGTTCATTAATTCCTTTTTGTTCAAAATGATGATGCAATGGAGCCATTAAAAATATTCTTCTTTTTGTTCTTTTATAGTGCAACACTTGAATAATAACAGATAAAGCTGTTACAACATACAAAAAACCTAACAATGGTATATACAGCCACAAGCCACTTAAAACGCCTGCGCACGCAATAAATCCGCCCAAGCTAAGCGAGCCGACATCACCCATAAAAACTTTGGCTTTACTAGCATTAAATATTAAAAATGCTAATAACGCGCCCGATAATGCAATGCAACCTTTTGATAAATTTATAAGTTGATACACATCAAATTCAGAATAACCTAAATAATATAATTTATCTGCAATTATTTGAAGTATTATACCAAACCCTACCAAATAAACTAAAGACACTTTACTTGCCAAGCCATCTAAACCATCAATTAAATTTACAGAATTTACTGTGCCTAGCATAACAAAGAAAACAACAAAAATAATTCCAAAACTTAGATTAATTGTACTTAAGCTAAACGGAATAAAAGTTGTTATATTATAACTAGAAAAATAACAAAACAACGCAATTATAACAGATATTCCGCCTTGTCCCAAAATTTTTTGCCATGGAGTTAAGCCTAAATTACGCTTAAATTTAATTTTTAAAAAATCATCCAAAAAGCCAACCAATGCAAAACCTAACATAACTAACAAAGATAAAATTAATAAAAAGTTATATTCAGCGCAAAAAATAAAGCTTATTATTGTTGCAGATAAAACAAACATAATTCCGCCCATTGTTGGCGTATTTTTTTTTGAAGAATGAATTTCTACATATTCAAGTATTGTTTGATTGTATTTTCTCTTGGTTAAGAATTTTACATACGGAACACCTATAACAAAACACAACAAAAAAGAACAAATAAAAATTAGTATAAATTCTTGCACTATTTGTGCTCCTTATTAAAAATTCTATAAACAGATTTTTCATCGTTATACTCAAAATCAAACGCACAAATATCTTGCGTTGTTTCATTTCCCTTGCCAAGTATTGCAATTGTGCTATCTTTTTTACAAATACTATACGCATATTCAATTGCTTTGTATCTATTTTCTATGCATACATACGGCTTAGTAATCAAAGTGGAAATTTGCGCATTTATTTGCATAACATTTTCAAACCTAGGGTTATCAGCGGTTAAAATAATATAATCAGCATATTTTGATGCAATTTTACCCATTTTATTTCTTTTTAAACTATCCCTAAACCCACTAGCACCAAAAATAACAATTAAGTCTGAACAATTCTTTCTTAAGTGTGAGAGCACATTTTCTATTGCATCAGGAGAATGAGCATAATCAATACATATTGTTATTTCTCCAAATTTTAACAAATTATACCTGCCATCTACTTTTGGCATATCAGCTAAATAATCAAAACAGTTTAAAATATTTAATCCTAGAGAATATATTATTGCAAGCGCTAAAGTTAAGTTGTATGCATTATATGTAGTTTGGATATTGCTTTTTAGAACATAGTTATGATTATTAAAATTTAAATGATATTCTCCACCAGTTAGACTATAATTAAAATTACTCCGCTTTTTGGAACTAATTACAATATCTGAATTATTTGCATATTGGTCTGCAAACTTATCATCAATATTTAAAATGTGCTTTTTACAATTAGACAAAAAAGAGAATTTATAATATGCATATTCATACATAGATGAAAAATCATCAAGATGGTCCATAGTTAAATTAGTAAACGCACCGACATCAAAATCCAAGCCACTTACTCTATATTGTTTTACTGCATGAGCAGAAACTTCCATTACAAGATATTCTACTCCCTGCTTAACCATAGTAGCAAGTAAGTTTGCTAATTCCTTTTGTGTTGGGGTTGTTAAATTTGAAGATACATATTGGCTATCAATCATACAACCGCTAGTACCAATTAAAGCAACTTTTTTGCCTAATTTTTCAAGTAAAAATTTAGTGTAATATGTTGTTGTAGTTTTACCATTAGTACCTGTTACACTTATTATTTTAATTTTACTTATGTTAGTA